>NZ_JAUSUC010000043.1 GCF_030813365.1 Oikeobacillus pervagus | reverse complement strand
CAGTGCAAATATCGCTCGGAAATAAGCAAATACATGAGGGAAATAAGCAAATCGGGGTTGCCTGGCTGTCCCCCTAAAAGAGTAATCCCAATGTGAAGAAATTTCATGAAGTAGTGCAAATAAGCGCGGGAAATACGCATATTTTTAGGGAAATAAGCAATTGTCCCGAGAACTAGCGCAATTCCGCCTGGAAACAGTGCAAATATCGCTCGGAAATAAGCAAATACATGAGGGAAATAAGCAAATCGGGGTTGCCTGGCTGTCCCCCTAAAAGAGTAATCCCAATGTGCAAAGATTCCATGAAGTAGTGCAAATAAGCGCGGGAAATACGCATATATTTAGGGAAATAAGCAAATGCTCTGAGAACTAGCGCAATTCCACCTGGAAACAGTGCAAATATCGCTGGGAAATAAGCAAATTCATGGGGGAAATAAGCAAATCGGGGTTGCCAAGTCACTGAGCCTTCAAAGGAAGAAATCCCAATAGGTCAAGGATTCGCAAAGAATTAGGAGAAAACAAAAGAAGAACCACCAGCGTTTATTCTGATGGCTCTATTTCTACTTCCTTATTCGGCCGATGAACTTTGTCTGTCGGTTTAAACCACTCCGCGATCTTCAAGGCAGCTTGCTTGTCTATATCGACGACTCTTCCTGTCTTTCCTAATCCACCTGATTTAATTGTCGCTTTTAAACTCACAATATTTTTTCTACGTTGCCACCAGCTCTGTGAATATTCCATCGCTTGAATTCGGTTCTTTTTTAAGATCATCGTTTGTTTAGAAAACAGCCGAAATTTTAATGACAATTGATTCCCACATATATTCCATCCTGCATCTTTGTATCTCCAGTACCCCAGTAAAGCCATAGGGATTAATAATAAAATTGACCAAAGACCATATGGCCATAATAGCCAGCTAATGACAACAATCGGTACAATTACGAGTAACAGTTGGCGAAAAATATATCTTGTAAGAGCCACTTTCGGTAATGAAGAATAGGCAAGATTAAATTCATATTCTGGAACAATATCTTTTAATATTCCTTTGATTTCGCTTTTTTTAATAAGAGGCAAAATAATGACACTTGCACTATCCGTATCTGTAATCGAACCGCCCGCACTTTCAATTTGAACGGTTGCATATCCGAAAGGTTGGCGAATCAGATTTTCGATCATGGTGACCCCTTGAATCCGCTTAAGGGGTACAGTAATTTGACGTTTCTCAATCAATCCTCGGGTAATAATAAGATCCTCGTCTACTTTTTTTAATGTGAAGTTCGCATATTTGAGGAGCATCCCGATGACCGCAATTCCCCAAGCAACGATTAAAGCTAAGACTACAAGAACGATGACAAAGACAATTCCATTTTTCACTACATGCTCTAACTCATGAAAGATTTTTTCATAAGGAATTAACTCCTGAAATTGTGATAGAAAAGCAAGGATAGCTGCAATAACGACTCCTGCTCCACCAGAAGTCACCCCCATGATCAAGAGGTCGGAAAAAGCTGCTTTATAAAGAACCTCTTGAGGTGCTTTTGCCTGCTCTTCTTGGATATTAAGTTCTTGCTCTTTAGATTCTTTTCGTTTGGAACTTGCAATAATTTCTTCCAAGTTCTTTGCTTCCTCTTTAGATATTGCTGTTAATTCCGCTTCTGCCTCCCCCAAGGAAGACCCTGCCGTTTCTACTTTTACCTTAACCAACCCAAAAATGCGCTGTAAAATCCCCTCTGAAAAATTTAAACTTTGGATTCGTTCAAAAGGAATATATCTTTTTTTCTTTACAAATAAACCATATTCAATTCTAAGTTCCTCTTCCTCTACTCGATATGTAAATCGCAACCATCTAATGATTCCGGAAAAAAAGATAAAACCAATGACGGCTGTCGCGGTGATATATGGAAGATAATCCCATATATCTGTTGGTCCTTTCCCACCTTTTCCTACGATCATTAAAATAATAAATGGGAAAATAAGATCTTTAAGCTCTTTCAAAAAGGTGGAAACTGCGGCGACTGGATGGAGCCTTTTCGGATTAGACATCATCTTCTGCCACCCTCGCTAACGTTGATATATAATTACGCAATTCATCTGCTTCCGAAACTTCAATGGCCGGAATTTCGTGGACGGTTGCCGCAGTTGAAATCTTCACCGTCGCTAAGTGAAACTTCCCTAAGATCGGACCTTGTTCGGTATCGACATGTTGAACGCGTACCATTGGGACTAATGTTCTCTTAATAATGAATACCCCTCTTTGTAATTCGATCTCCTGTTCACGAACTTCATATCTCCATCGCTTCCAACGTATTTTTGGAAAAATCACGATGGAAAGTAAAGTAACGACAAGACCAATTGCTGCTTCCACCGCATAAATCCACGTCGGCCATTTAAAAAAATAGACCATGACTCCTAACCCAATCAGCACAATCCATGTAATAAGGGAATTAATCATTCCATTTATTTTCCAAACTTTTAAAGCTTTCTCTGAAATTCTCTTTTTGGGCTCTACACTCACGCTTTTCACCACCTAGATTCAACTCTTTACTACCATTCATTAAAAATGCCCTTAATACTCATACGTACCTTTTCCCCTTTTTGTTTCAAAAAACTATATCTTAATACTGAAAAACAAATGCGGAAGCGACTTGTCTATCGGCGTACGGATTTCGCAAGCTTCAACTGAGATAATGGAAACGAGAGGAAGATTCCACGAGCTGATGTTGGCTTATCGTAGGGAAAAAACGCAGAAATTCGCTAGACGATAGGCGCTGAAGGCTTACCGCGGACAACATTTGTTAAAAGGTGATACACAGTTCTAAATTTTAAAGTTGCCTTAACAACAAAAAAAGAGCATTGGCCGACCCCAATACTCCCTTTTGTATCGTTACATTTTATCTTGATTTTGAAGAAGAAGGATGTCTTCTATTCCCCATACGTGATGAGTGAGATTGTGATGACCTTCTATTTCCTTGATACTTGCGATGATTTTTTGAATCCGATTTGCGGTAATTTTTCTTCTTCGGAGGTAGCGCACCTTCTTCGGAAATATAAACAGGTGTACGATTAGGCTCTTTCGTCAATAATTTAAGGGCTGCTCGTACGAGATCATTCGCAGAATGTTTCTCAAGTAACTCTTCCGCCAAGTCATTATAACGATCTAAATCAGCATTTTGTATGCATTCTTCTAAATCGGATTTTGCTGCCTTTTGTTGTCCAATGAGAGCATCTGTCCAAGTTGGCGGACGCATCGGAGTCATTCTTCTCTTCGTTGTTTGCTCAACCTCTCTTAAATAGCCCATTTCGCGAGGAGCGACGAATGTAATGGCCATTCCTTCATTCCCCGCACGTCCTGTTCGGCCAATCCGGTGAACATAGCTTTCAGGATCTTGTGGAATGTCGTAGTTATACACATGGGTTACACCCGAAATATCTAATCCACGGGCCGCTACATCTGTTGCCACTAAGACATCGATTTTTCCCTCTTTAAATTTACGTAAAACAGAAATCCGTTTTGCCTGGCTTAGATCCCCATGAATTCCCTCTGCCGAATATCCACGTATATTTAAAGCTCTTGAAAGCTCATCAACCCGGCGTTTTGTTCTTCCGAAGACAATCGCAAGTTCAGGTGATTGAACATCTAGAAGTCTAGATAAAAGGTCAAATTTTTCACGTTCTTGAGCTTTAATAAAAAATTGCTCAATTAATGGAACGGTCATTTCCTTCGCTTTGACTGCAATCATTTCTGGATTGTTCATAAATTTCTCCGCAATTGCTTTAATCGGAGCAGGCATTGTAGCTGAGAATAATAATGTTTGCCGTTCTTTAGGAACATGAGAAAGAATGGCTTCAATATCTTGAATAAAGCCCATATTTAACATCTCATCTGCTTCATCTAACACGAGGGTCTGTAAATATTCTAATTTCAATGTACGGCGATTAATATGATCCAAAATCCGACCGGGAGTTCCAACAATAATATGAGGTCTGTTTTTCAATGCGCGAATTTGTCGATGGATATCTTGTCCACCAAATACAGCTAAGACACGCACTCGTTTATGACTACCAATTTTGTATAATTCCTCTGATACTTGAATGGCCAATTCACGTGTAGGAGCAATGATTAATCCTTGAATGGAACCACTTTTTGTATTAATTTTTTCAAGTAACGGTATTCCGAATGCAGCAGTTTTTCCCGTTCCTGTTTGAGCTTGCCCGATTAAATCTTTTCCTTTTAAACTTTCTGGAATCGTTGCCGCTTGAATAGGGGTCGCTTCCTCAAATCCCATTTGGTCGATCGATTTCAGAATGGTTGGACTAAGTCCTAAATCCATAAATTTTGTCAATACATCTCTACTCCTTCTATCCCCATCTGACATTTTCATAAAGACTAGATTCTTAAGATTATTTAAAAAAAGGAGAGGTTCAACTTTATAAAAGAAAAAACATCCATTCGTTTCCCCAGCCTCCTTTGCAAAGTTGAACATATAAGCAACTTAATGAACAGTTAAACCAAAGATCACTTTGAAATCACCCATCATAACTGCTCCTGAAGCCAGGTAAAGCCTTTATAAAATGAAGATGGTTTGCTCATTTTACAATTCTACTGCTTACCTATCATGGATTAAAATAAAAAATTACTCTTCATAGAAGAGTAATTTTAACTATCCATATTACGGTAATATTACCATTTTGGCATTGAAAATTCAATGTCCGGTTTCATGTCTTTCCTTTGTTTTTTGCAAAAAGGAAAAAACCTTTCGGAAAAGAACTTCACGGTTTTCTGTGTAACAAATATGATGTTTGGCATCCGCAAAATAGATCAGTTGCTTCTCCCGAGATGGAATACGTTTATAAAGATACTCCGCACTTTTCGGTGGAACGATTCCATCAGCTAGTCCTTGAGCAATCAACGTTGGAATCGTAATTTGCTTTAACAAAGGGCGTACCTCTGTGACGACTTTTCTAAATTCTATTGTAGCGGATATGGGGGTTAATGTGAATTTTGTTCGATATCGTCTAAATAATTCATTTTCCTGTAAAGATCCCTTTTGAAAATCCTTCACCATTTCACGTATATCCACTAATAATTGTTTCGTATTAATATATTGGGCTGCTGCGCTTAATAACACAAGCTTTCGAACAGGATAATGTGTAGCAAGATATGCTGCAATTAATCCTCCCATTGAAAAGCCAATGACATATACTTCTTCGCATTGCTTTAGCAATTGCTTAAGCTCTGTGCTTCCGCATAACCGATCCAATCATTTTTCTTGATTCCTCGTAAGGACAGCTGTTCTCCATGTCCAGGCAATGTCGGAACGGCCACCTTCCAATCCGTGTGGTTGGATAAATAATTCGCAAGAGGTTCCACTTCATAAGGTGCTCCTGTAAATCCATGTAAGCAAAGACAACCAATCATACTTATCACCAGTCCACAATTTTTCAAAAACCACTGCTATATTGATCTCTTCATAAACTAAACCCTTTTCCAGCTTCATTTACAAGGGGACCCCCTGCTATTTAACCTAGCCTTTTAATGATTGAACTACTTCCTCTAATTTCATCCCTCTTGATGCTTTCACTAAAATAATTTCCTTTCCTGTAATAACGGATCGTAATTGGTCTATTAGTTTCTGTTTGTCACGGAAAGAGAATACTCGATCTTTAGGAAAGACCGTTAAAGCCCCTCGAGCAATGTGCTCACCTAAAGGCCCGTATGTAAAGACATACTCTATTTTTTCAGCATTCATGCTTTTCCCAACTTCTTCATGAAATATTTTTTCATCTGGACCAAGTTCTAGCATGTCTCCCAATACGACTATTTTTTCCTCAAATCCTTCAAGATAGGTGATCAGTTCAATCGCTGCTTTCATCGATGTCGGACTTGCATTATAGGCATCGTTAATAATACGTTCGCCTTTCTGCCCTTCAATAATCTCCATTCTCATCTTCGTCAGTTCAACATGACGCAAACTTTCTTTCATGCTTTCAAAAGAAACATCTAACTCATTTGCAACTAACATGGCTGCCAATGCATTTAATACATTATGTTTTCCTAATACGGGAAGCTCAAATTGTACGTTATCAAGTCCACAAATAGAAAACACACTTCCATCATGAGACTGGTGGATATTCACTGGGTAAAGAGTGTTCTGATCTGAGTACCCAAATGTACAGATGCGAAAACGGTTTTCCCTTGCTAATGAGCGGGTTAAAAGGGGTTCATCTCCAAAGTACACAATTAGCCCGTTCTCATGCAGTCCATTGGTAATTTCCAATTTGGCCTCTGCAATGGCTTCACGTGAGCCAAGATCTTGCAAATGAGCTTCACCGATATTGGTAATCACAGCAATATCAGGACGAGCAAGCTTCGTTAGAAAGTCAATTTCACCTTTTGCACTCATTCCCATTTCCAATACAGCGACTTCTGTATCCTGCTTTAAAGATAAGATGGTGAGGGGCAAACCGATATGATTATTATAATTACCTTCTGTTTTTTGTACAGAATATTGTGTAGAAAGTAAGTTTGTGATCATATCTTTTGTCGTTGTTTTTCCATTACTTCCTGTTACACCAACTATTTTAATATGTAATTGTTCACGATAGGCTCTCGCTAATTGTTGCAAAGCTACGAGAGGATCATCCACGATTAAAATCGGTAAGTCATTAGGGGGGTTCGGGACATCTTTTTGCCAAAGGGAAGCAGCCGCACCTTTTTCAATCGCTCCCCGTACATATTGATGACCATCTACATTTTCCCCCTTAAAAGGAATAAATAAATTCCCTTGCTCGACCTTTCTTGAGTCAATACATACGCCTTCTATCGTCACATTGGAAAAGGTTGAGTTCGTCTCACAATCCATCATATCTGTGATTTGTTGTAGTGTCTTTTGTATCATTCCCTTTTTCTCCTCCTTTTCATCCATTTTCTAATCAAGGCGCAGGTTCCCGCGCCTTGATTCTCTTCTTTTATGCTTTCATATATCTAAGTGAAATTAGAATGTATGTCTAATATTTTGCTTTTCACTGAAACGTTCTTTGCCTAATTCGATCAGCTTTTCAATTAATTGCGGATATTCCACTCCAGTATGTTTCCATAAAAGTGGAAACATACTAAACGGCGTAAAGCCAGGCATCGTATTCACTTCATTGATAAGCACTTGACCATCTTTCGTTAAGAAAAAGTCTGCGCGAACAAGTCCAGAACAATCTAATGCCTGAAAAGCTGAGATCGCCATTTCTTTCATCTCTTCATATTTCGCATTTGATATATCTGCAGGAATAATAAGGGCTGTATTCCCATCTTCATATTTAGCTTTATAATCATAAAATTCCTTCTTAGGAACGATTTCACCCGCAACGGAGCATTGTGGATCATCATTTCCTAGCACACCAATTTCAATTTCCTGCGCTATAACGCCTTCTTCCACAATGATTTTCCGATCAAATTGAAATGCCTCAACAAAAGCCATTTCAAGTTGTTCGCGATCGCTACACTTACTGATCCCCACACTTGAACCTAAGTTAGCTGGCTTTACAAAGCATGGATACCCTAATGTTTCTTCTACTTTAGAATAGGCCGCTTCTCTGTTCTTTTCCCAAGCACTTCGAATAAATGAAACATAGCCGACCTGAGCGAGCCCTGCTTGAGCAAAAATATTCTTCATAATGACCTTATCCATTCCAGCAGATGATGCTAATACCCCGTTTCCAACATACGGTAGATTTAAAACTTCAAGCATCCCTTGGACGGTTCCATCCTCCCCATTAGGACCATGCAATAGCGGGAAAATCACATCATATGCTCCAGATCCCTGGTCTTCTAATGAAATCATCGCATTGGGAGCCATTGACTTTCCATTTGAAAACTGCAGATTCTTCACATCATCTACTTTCGTCTCGATTTGGGCGCCCTTTATCCAATTTCCCTCTGTTGTAATGTAGATAGGGTGAATTTCAAACTTTTCTAAGTCTAGCGCTTCAATCACGGCCCTTGCTGTTTGCAATGAAACTTGGTGTTCGGCAGACTTACCACCATATAATAAACAAATTTTCGTTCTCATAAGAAAGAACCTCCATCATTCATGTCATTATTTTTATCCTAAATTAAGGAATCAAATCCATAAAAGTCAATAGTACTCTATGAAAAGATGTCTCTATTTTATCATTTCTACCATAAAGAAAAAGAACATTTCTCTTTCAATTAAAAGCATAACGTTGTTTTCACACTAAATATATGATTCTATGAGCCCTTTATTTAGTAGTTTAAAAAAATTTAATTTTCTGGATTTTAGTTTTCATCTTAACTATTCCTGCTTTTAACGGTATAATTTCCACATACAGAAAACAATTGTTCATTTTAGGAGGACGCATCATGAAACGCTTCGGGTTATTGCCCAGAATTATTATCGCAATTGCCGCCGGGATAATATTAGGATCCATCTTACCGGCCTGGGCTATAAAGATATTTGCAACATTTAATGGATTGTTTGGTAATTTCTTATCTTTTGCCATTCCACTTATTATTATCGGATTTATCGCACCAGGAATAGGGGCTTTAGGCAAGGGAGCGGGAAAATTATTAGGAGTTACGACCATCATTGCTTATCTTTCAACCGTAGTAGCAGGCTTGATCGCCTTTATTACAGCTAAGAGCTTATACCCATCCTTACTAGTCAACCAAACTACTAAAGCATTTAATGACCCAGAAAAAGCTTTGCTGAAACCTTTTTTCAAGGTGGAAATGGAGCCAATCATGGGGGTCATGACCGCTTTATTACTTGCTTTCACGATCGGGCTCGGTTTAGCAGCGATCAAAGGGGATGCATTGCAGAAGGTGATGGATGAATTTCAACAAATCATCACACTAGTGATTGAAAAAATCATTATCCCCCTACTACCATTACATATTTTCGGGATTTTCGCGAATATGACACAAGGTGGGCAAGTTAGCGCCATCATGAGTGTATTTGCCAAAGTATTTGTGATGATCATTTGTCTTCATCTCATTTATTTAGTTATACAATACAGTGTAGCTGGTTCATTACGAAAGCAAAATCCAGCTTCCATGCTTAGAAAGATGATGCCAGCGTACTTTACCGCTTTAGGTACACAATCATCAGCTTCAAGTATACCTGTCACTTTAGAACAGGCTAAATCATTAGGCATAAAAGACCGTGTGGCTGATTTCTCTGTACCATTATTAGCAACCATTCACTTATCAGGAAGTACCATTACCCTTGTTAGTTGCTCAATGGCCGTGATGATGCTACAAGACAAGCCACTTAGTTTTCAAGCACTCTTTCCTTTTATTCTCATGCTTGGAATTACGATGATCGCAGCTCCCGGTGTTCCGGGTGGAGCAGTTATGGCGGCATTAGGTTTATTAAAAACAATGCTCGGCTTCGATGCAACAATGGTTTCCTTAATGATTGCCCTTTATCTTGCTCAAGATAGTTTTGGAACAGCCTGTAATGTAACAGGTGACGGTGCAATTACTGCTATTGTGGATCGGTTTAGCAAAAAATCCTTAGCTTAGATTGATTACCACTGCCTAAGAATAGAAAAGAGACAAAGTATAAAAAAGATAGTCGCATAGATTGCAGCTATCTTTTTTATTTGGTGTAATAAAAACAGAAAGGGAGCTATCCTTAAGCAACACTCAAGGCAGCTCCCTTTTTTATAAATTCAGAATTAGCGAAAAACTGTGCTCCATTCACGTGTTTTTTTATCAAATACAATTTGACCTGATGGTGGCTGGGAAAGATGACTTGTATAATCATCATACATTTCATCCATATTCACATAATCTCCCACTACCCATACAGGAATTTCAACTCTCGTTCTAGTTTGAACCGCTTTGGAAAGAGAAATGACCATTCCCTCTTTCATTTTTTCTTTGAAAGAAGCAATAATATCTGTCGGGACAGACGGAAAGTCCTTTCCTTTTTTCAAATAGAAAAATGCCTTCTCACTTTTCAAACGGCTTAATTTTAAAGCAACGATATTACCAAGTATGTGATAAAAATCCTGAATATAGCGATAATATATTTTATTAAACCATCCATCATCATGAGAAAGATACACATATTGATTATTTAACTTACTGTAAAAAGGTTCCCGTAAATGCTGTTTGCTATGACCAAGGTAGAGCAACTCAGCAATCTCTTGTGCCTCTAGTTCATTTAAACCATCCGTATCTTCAAAGTCCATCCAACAAAAATCTCCATATTCATATACGTCCTCCTTTAATAGTTGGTGGATATTCTCCTTCTCAACATAATCAAGGAGTGTATGCATGTTAAAGTCGCTGTCATCAAATTGGTGTTTGAGAAGCAGCACATTGTTTAAATCTGTACTAAGACTTTTTACGAAGTCACGGAACACAATTCCGAAAGACATCGTATACTGAGAGGCTATATTTAAATGAATATAAATAATTTCTTTACTCCCGCTACCTTTCAATGTTAAACCCTCCGAATCCTATCATCCCTTGAACAACATGCATGTTTCATGCTTAATATATCTATTTTAACAAAATAAAGCTTGAAGACGTATGTTAATATGAAGAAAACAGTCCCTATTTTTTTCACTAGACCATTTTCCCATTAAAAAGAAAGAAAGAACACATGGTCTTACTTTATGATACTATGAAATCCATTTATAATGAAAGTATTCGCCTATCCTATTCATATGGACAGATCGGCAAAAAACAAATTCAAAAAATGTTTGTTGATTTTTTCATTCTGTATTAAACTTCTATAGTAAAATATAAACAGTTATATAAGTTTTTTAACGATGAAAGAATTTGCCTTTCTATGACTATGATTCAAGGCACTCCTAACGAAATAAAGAACCAAAAAAGGGAGGGGATGCTCATGTTCCAAAACTTAACAGAAGATCAAATAACCCTTCTTGTGATCAAAGCGCTCAAAGAGGGAAAAAAGAAAGAACTCCAAAAAATCATTGATGAACTACATCCTTATGATATGGCACTTATATACAATAACTTGCCAGATAAACATAAAAGTAGGTTTCTGCTAAATTTAAGCATTCCCATCCTAACCGATGTCATTCAGGAGTTAGAACACGATACCCAATTGGAATTGATCAAAAAACTTGGAAAAGAAAAATCCAGTAAAGTATTGGATGACATGGACAATGATGACCTAGCCTCCCTTTTGGATGATATGTCTCCGGAAAAAATGAAGCAGTTTTTATCAGGGATGAAGGAAGAAGAGTTTTCCATTGTTGAAACCATGATGACCTATCCACCGGAAACGGCTGGACGTCTCATGACCAATAGATTCGTCTGGATTCGTAATTATTATTCCGTGAGAGAAGCGGTCGACAAACTGAAAACATTCGCCGATTATGCGGAAACGATTAACTATCTATATGTCATCGATGAACATCACAAACTCGTCGGGGTTGTTTCCTATCGCGACTTATTGTTAGCTGATATAAATGAACGAATTGACAGTGTGATGTATGCGAGGGTTATCTCAGTCTCGGTTTACACTGACCAAGAAGAAATTGCCCGTTTAATTGAACGATATGATTTCCTGGCGATCCCTGTCGTAGATGAGGATGACATCCTTGTTGGGATTGTCACGTTTGATGATATCCTTGATGTTGTCATTCAAGAAGCCAATGAAGATATTGAAAAATTATCTGCCGCTGGTAAAGCGATTGACTTCGATACAAAGGCCGTTGTCGCAGCTTTTAGAAGGCTGCCCTGGCTCATTTTACTCCTATTTATTGGACTAGTTTCAGGCAGTATTATATCAAGTTTTGAAGAAACCTTGCAAAAAGTAGTAGCTTTAACCTTTTTTATGCCAATGATCGCCGGGATGACGGGGAACACCGGAACGCAGTCATTAGCAGTCGTCGTCCGTGGATTATCATCAAAAGATATTGATATGAAAACATCCATTAAGTTAATAGGCCGTGAATTCGGGGTTGGAGCTATCATAGGGATGATCTGTGGTATTCTGATCTTCTTTATTGCTTTTTTCTGGCAAGGAAGTGCTACCCTCGGTGTAGTCGTTAGCCTCTCCCTTTTGATCACATTAGTGATTGGAACCTTGGCTGGAACCGTCATCCCTTTAATGCTCTACAAACTGAATATTGATCCAGCCGTTGCCTCAGGACCACTCATTACAACGATCAATGATATTTTTTCTTTAGTCATTTATTTTACAATCGCCTCCTGGTTTTTGCATCAGTTAATGTAAAAAATAAGTGTAGAACAAAAAATGAATGGGAATGTTAACCTTAATAGGTTTTTATTTATGATTTTTTCCGATCATTTATGGTAAAATACTTTTTGATTAAAAGAGGATGTTGTTTCGTTTTATTACTACCCTTTCTATAACCTATGAAATAGCGAAGGACACCTTTTGTTCCTTCGCTTCTCTCATCTAAAAAGGCCCTAAACATTGAAAAATAAGTTTTTTTACAGGAGGTGTGGGTCTTACTATCATCAGTAAGACACGCTATTGGTCGCTATAAAATTAATTTCTGTCGCTATTTTAATTGCATTAACAGCCTTTTTTGTTGCGTCGGAATTTGCCATCATTAAAGTTCGTTCTTCCCGAATTGATCAGCTCATCGGAGAAGGAAATAAAAAAGCTATCGTCGCAAAAAAAATTATTACAAATTTAGATGGGTATTTATCAGCATGTCAGCTCGGAATAACAGTTACCGCATTAGGTCTTGGGTGGATTGGAGAACCAACTGTTCAAGTGCTGTTAACCCCATTATTTGAACAATTACAACTACCTGAAACCATCACTCATGCACTATCCTTCATCATCGCTTTTAGTGCGATTACATTTATACACGTGGTTTTGGGAGAATTAGCTCCAAAGACATTCGCTATTCACAAGGCCGAAGCGTTGACATTAAAAGTGGCCAAGCCTTTGACCACTTTTTACCGCGTCACCTATCCGTTTATTTGGGCATTAAATGGAGCAGCGAGATTTACATCTGGACTCTTTGGGTTAAAACCTACATCCGAGCATGAAATGGCCCATTCAGAGGAAGAATTACGAATTATTTTATCTGAAAGTTATAAGAGCGGGGAAATTAACCAGTCAGAATATAAATATGTCAATAAAATATTTGAATTTGACAATCGATTAGCTAAAGAAATAATGGTTCCAAGGCTTGAGATCTCTAGTTTCGACAAATCCGATAATTTGAAACAAGTGACCGAAACCGTTCTCGTTGAAAAGTACACCCGCTACCCGGTGACAGATGGCGATAAAGATAATATTATTGGGATCATCAATATGAAGGAAGTATTAACAGATTGCATCTCCAATCAATGCGATGAAAATCAATCTTTAGTAAAATACATTAAACCGGTCATTCGCGTCATTGAAACGATTCCGATTCAAGACTTATTAGTGAAAATGCAAAAAGAGCGGACACATATGGCCATCCTCCTCGATGAATACGGGGGGACAGCGGGATTAGTGACGGTTGAAGATATTTTAGAAGAAATAGTAGGGGAAATTCGAGATGAGTTCGACACAGATGAAATCCCTGAAATTCGTAAAATTAATGAAGAACATTATTTACTCGATGCCAAAACGTTAATTGAAGATGTCAACGACCTACTTGGAACTGATTTATCAGATGAGGATGTAGATACGATCGGTGGTTGGCTTTTGACACAGAAATATGATTTGAAGCAAGGAGATATCATTGAATATCCCCCATACCGCTTTAAAATTACTGAAATGGAAGGTCACCATATTCTATATATTGAAGTGAAGAAGATGAAGGAAACCTCTCAGGAATAAGAGAGGTTTTTTTATTTGTTCGGCCATGTTGCTTTTTGAACACTACGGGGTCATAGGACTTCCTCCGAATTTATGTAAATTCCCCTCTTTGAGGATTACTGGGTGCACTCGATTTGATTATTTCCCAGGGGGATTTGACTATTTCCCAACGACTTTTGCACTACTTCTGGCTGGATTTGCGCTTGTTCTCTAGGTTTTTGCACATTTCCCTGAATTTATGCATATTTCCCGCGGTGATTTGCGCTACTTCAGGAATTATTTGCACCAGCGAATTCCCCTCTTTGGGGATTGCCGGGTGCACTCGATTTGATTATTTCCCGCGGTGATTTGACTATTTCCCAACAACTTTTGCACTACTTCTAGCTGGATTTGCGCTTGTTCTCTAGGTTTTTGCACATTTCCCTGAATTTATGCATATTTCCCGCGGTGATTTGCGCTACTTCGTAGAATATCTGGATTAATGGCACACTGTCTCATGAACTATTTTCGCTACTCCTGGAAAAATTTACCCATTCCCATCAAAAATTTTGAATATATATCCTTAACTTATAATAAAATATCAACAATATATCGTTTCCTTGTTTGACGGAATTTCGATCATTTTTTATAATATTAGTAATATTCTAATGAATTCGGGGTGATGGAATGGGGCAGTGATGAATTCTTGTTTTGTACCCATTTTTTCTTATAACTCTAGTATTTTCGCTCTAATTTTTGATAAAATAAAAGTTAAGCACACGTTATTGAACATTAATCAGGTAACTTTAAAACACTAGGAGGTGACTCCTTACTCACCGTATGAGTGGGATAAGGAAACTTATTTGGACATATTCAACCTGGTTCTTGTCGTTATTCTAATTGCTTTAACGGCGTTTTTCGTAGCTTTCGAGTTTGCAATTGTTAAAGTTCGAAGCTCACGAATAGACCAACTTATTGAAGAAGGTAATAGTAAAGCAATTCCTGTAAAAAAGGTGATCACTCATCTTGACGAGTATTTATCTGCTTGTCAATTAGGAATTACGATTACAGCTCTAGGCCTTGGGTGGATTGGAGAACCAGCAGTGGCTAACTTATTAAAGCCATTATTCGTCACCTTATCTATACCAACATCGTTAACCCAAGTTCTATCTGTCGGAATTGCCTTCACCGTTATTACATTTTTACACGTTGTGGTCGGTGAATTAGCCCCGAAAACATTAGCGATTCAAAAGGCCGAAACGTTAAGCCTGTTGTTAGCTCGTCCGCTCATTTGGTTCTATCGAATGATGTTTCCTATTATTTGGACATTAAATGGAGCAGCCCGATTAATCACGGGACTTTTCGGATTGAAACCAGCATCAGAAAGTGATTTAGCCCATACAGAAGAAGAATTAAGAATTATTCTTTCGGAAAGCTATAAGAGCGGAGAAATTAACCAATCTGAATTTAAATATGTAAATAAAATTTTTGAATTTGACGATAGAATTGCGAAAGAAATTATGGTACCCCGTACCGAAATTATTTCACTTTCTAGAGATGAAACGATCGATTCTTTTTTAAACACTGTCCGGGAAGAAAAATTTACCCGTTATCCGATTATTGACGGAGATAAGGATCACATCATCGGTCTTGTGAATTTAAAAGAAATTTTAACAGATTATGTTCAAAGTCAAGACGAACAAACACGAAATAGAACATTAGTCGAGTATATTCGACCCATTATCCGAGTGATCGATTCCATTCCCATCCACGATTTATTGCTGAAAATGCAGAAAGATCGGATTCATATGGCTATTTTAATGGATGAATATGGTGGGACATCTGGACTTGTTACAGTAGAAGATATTATTGAAGAGATCGTTGGGGAAATTCGGGATGAATTTGACCTAGATGAAGTTCCTTTAATTAGGAAATTAAGTGAAGATCACTATATCCTTGATGCGAAGGTACTCGTTAGTGAAGTGAATGATTTATTGCATTTAGACATTGATGATGAAGATATCGATACAATCGGAGGATGGGTGTTAACGGAGAACTATGAACCATCCCAAGGAGATATTATTCTATATGGTCTTTATGAATTTATTATTCAAGATGTTGAAGACCATCATATTAAATATATAGAAGTTCGGAAAAAGGAAATGATTGAGCCAAAGGACGAAGATCAGCCACTTAAACACCAAATGACAATGGCCAAGACAGAAGCAATATCATAACGAGCTCGGCTGCCTCAGTGAAAGGCCTTCTTCTTCTAATTATAGATGAAGATTGCAACCCAACATGGGGCAGTTTTTTATTAAGACATCATGAACTTTCCCCTTGCATTCCTCAAAAAGAGTAGGAAAATAAACCTCCCCCACTCGACGAAATTCGATTTATTTCCCGAGAAATTTTAGTTTGACTGAAATAGTTATATACTGACTCTCTAAAAAAATAATGGTATACTTTTTACTATGCAACTTGAATTTCATGAGAGAAAATCATCGTCGAAACCATTATTCTAAAGGAGCAGCTTTATATATGTCAGAATTAATTGTACAAATTGAAGAATGGCTACTACAATATGGGGTCCTTGGGTTAATCCTTGTTGCCTTTACGGAATCATCGTTCTTTCCCATTCCACCTGATGTCATTCTATTGCCTTTAGCTCTTGCTCGGCCTGAAGAAGCCTTTCTATATGCATCTTATACTACACTTGCATCGGTATTTGGCTCATTATTAGGCTGGTATATTGGTAGAAAATTAGGTCGCCCCATTTTAAGGTATTTTATTTCTGATGAAAAAATTGCGAAAGTAGAAGATCTCTTTAAAAGATATGGAGCATTAGCCATCTTAATCGCAGGCTTTACTCCAATTCCTTATAAAGTATTCACGATTTTTTCTGGAATAGCTCAAATCCCAATTAAAGTTCTTATTATTTGGTCATTTATTGGCCGGGGATTACGTTTTTTCTTGGAAGCAGCACTTGTTGTTGCATTAGGGGCAAAAGCGAAACCTTTTATAGAGGAAAATTTCACCCTCATCACCCTTATAGGTGGGGTGACCATCCTTCTTCTTTTCATTATTTATCGTATCATTCAAAAGAAAAAGAAAACATTATAATAATCAAAAAACATCCTATTCATACGGATGTTTTTTCTTACCTTTTATTTTATATTTTAAGATTTTACATAGTCAGCAATTCTTGGATATCCTTTTAAAGCATGAAATACTTCGTTTCGTGATTTTGTTTTTGTTACTTTCACTCCTAATTGGGAGATTTTCGCAATCACTTTTACCACTCTTTCATGATCTTTGCCCATTTTAGACACCTCTTTGAAATGGATTCTTATTTTATATACGATTGACATCTAATAATTGTTTCAATTTTTTTAGAAAAACTTTCTAAAATACCTATTCCATATCTGCAGTTGTTTATGTATAAGGGATTTTTCAGGCAGTCCTTAAAATGGCTGTCCCTCCTATTTCGAATATTGAATCTACGTTCATCTTCATCCCCCTTTACCCTTCTGCTTATTAAGGCAAGCATATATTTCTATGAAAGATAGCATGTTAGATTTATGAACGTATTTAATTGGTTTTTTATATCTATTTAATTAGACGTTCATGATGATGAATTCGTTACAGTTTTTTAAAGAAAAATGAAAAGTTTTTCACCCACATTAGAGAAAGGAAGAAAAAGGGTTTCTAATTGGAAACGTTTGTTGGATACTGGTAATATATTAATAAGTATACAATCGTAAAGTAGGTTTTTAGTTCATGGATATTCTTTCAGTGTTTTTAAACTCTCTGTTCATCCTTAACTTTTTATTTGCTGGCGTTGTCATTTTTTTGGAGAGAAAAGACCCGAGTGCTACTTGGGCT
The DNA here is from genome assembly GCF_030813365.1 of Oikeobacillus pervagus. Lineage (NCBI taxonomy): Bacteria > Bacillati > Bacillota > Bacilli > Caryophanales > Bacillaceae > Oikeobacillus > Oikeobacillus pervagus. The sequence continues at coordinate 6,470 of NZ_JAUSUC010000043.1, read as the reverse complement.
TGGTTGATGGTTTTATTTTTCATCCCTTTTTTAGGTTTTATTTTATATCTAATATTTGGTCAAAACTTAAGTCGACGAAGATTATTCGATTGGGCGGATATTAAGAAAATCGGGATTGAAAAAATGATCGAAAAACAAATGGATTCTTTAAAAGAACAAACATTTCCCTTCTATGATCGCTCTGCTGAGGAATACCAAGATATGATTTATTTGCATTTAAAAAATAATGGTGCTGTTTTAACGGAAAACAATAGCGTAAACATTTTTGTAGACGGAAAGGAAAAGTTTGAATCTCTTTTTTCTCATATTTCTCAAGCAAAAGACCATATTCACTTACAATACTATATATTTCGAACAGATCATCTTGGAAAAAAACTTCTTCATTTATTAACCGAAAAAGCCAAAGAAGGTGTACGAGTACGTGTTTTATACGATGAAATGGGTTCAAGAAATATTTCCAAAAAAGCGTTCAATCCATTAAAGGCGGCTGGTGGCGAAGTAGAAGTATTCTTCCCAACACGTATACCACTCATCAATTTGAGATTGAATTATCGTAACCACCGGAAACTTGTTATTATCGATGGAAAAATTGGTTATATAGGTGGATTCAATGTTGGAGATGAATATTTAGGGCTGAATAAGAAGTTTGGTTATTGGCGAGATACCCACCTTCGAATTGAAGGAACCGCCGTACACGCTATTCAAACCCGTTTTATTCTCGACTGGAACCAAGCATCCGACCATTATGATATTCAATACGAAGACCACTATTTTCCGGACTTCTCCCATGACGGAGAAATCCCTATGCAAATCGTATCGAGTGGGCCCGATTCTGATTGGGAGCAAATTAAATGTGGCTATATAAAAATGATCTCATCTGCCAAAAAGTCTATTTTAATTCAAACTCCTTATTTCATACCTGATGCGAGTTTGCTTGATGCATTAAAGATTGCCGCCTTATCTGGGGTAGATGTTCGCTTAATGATTCCAAACAAACCTGATCATATGTTTGTCTATTGGGCTACCTATTCCTATCTTGGCGAAATGTTAGAAGCAGGAGCCAAAGTTTATATTTATAACAACGGATTTATCCATGCAAAGACGATCATTGTTGACAATAAAATTAGCTCGGTTGGAACGGCAAACATAGATGTCCGAAGCTTTCGATTGAACTTTGAAGTGAATGCCTTTATTTACCACCAAGAAACAGCAAAATTGCTAGCTGACTTTTTTGAAGAGGATGCAAAATTATGTTTTAACCTTACAAATGCAAAATATCAACTCCGTCCATTACGGATACGCTTTAAAGAATCCATTTCCCGGCTATTATCACCTATTTTATAAACTTGCGATGTTCTGCTGAAATTCCATTATCGGGCTTGTGCGGGTAGCCATCAATAGGAGGTTCCCCGTCCACCCGACAATGCGACTGGAACACAAAAACCAAGCTCCTGTACGGATTTCGTAGGCTTTGACTGAGATATATGAAACAAGAGCACGGCCGTTTTCGAGCTGATATTGGCTTATCGTTGCGAGAAGAAGAAATACGCCGATAGGTCTTCTCCCCTCAGCTCGACTACTCTTTTGTACAAATTCTTGATTCGATCATTTCACACTGTCTTTTGAGCATTTCCCATGCGGATTTGCGCTTCTTTTCGGCTCAATTGCACCAGTTCTTCGTGTATTTGAATATTTCCCGCGACATTAGCGTATTCCCTGGATTTATTTGCACCACTGCGTTGAAGGTTTGCCGTGGACAACATTTTTAAAGGGATATCCGCTGCTATAAATTTTATAATTTTTAAAACAATAACAGGGGTATCCTAGCTTCCTGCCAATTCCCTCTGTCCTCCTCAAAAGCTGTGTTTGTTGAAAAATTGATATTTTTCGCCACCCTCATTGCAGCAACATAAACAGTTAATAGGCTGATTGTAATATGGGGTAAATTTACATAAGGCAACTTGATAACCTCGACATACACGACCGACTAATGGTCACCGCTTCTTCTTTTAAAATGGGTATGGACTTTTCCTTCTGAAAGCTGAATGGGAATTTTTAAAAAATGCGAGGTTTATAAATCAAATATATGCAAAAACTATGATAGAAAAATACTTATTTCTTTATCAGAGAACTCACTTTTTATTTCTTCCATTTCTAATAATTTCTTTACCTCTTGTTCAAAAAGATAGAGCATGTACACCTTTTTAAAAGCAATAAATAATGCTCTCTCATAATCTATCGGAATAGTAGATTGTACTATATTTGCATTACAATCAACGAAAGAGACAATAAAATTTGTTTCATCTACCTTTGTTAACTTAATGGCTCTATTTTTTACATGTTGTTTTGCCTTTAATAATAGCGAAGAAGGAATACTTAATATTCCTTCATCTCTAAAAATATGTATCAAGTTCAAGCCTCGTTCTTCACAATATGCTTTAATTTCATCTTCTTGATATTTCAAGCTGTATCCATCTTTTGCTTGCCCTTGTGTCGAGACACGTATATACCCAACAACGTTCAACTTCTCACCCTCCCGTTACATAAATTTTAATTTGTGTAACGCTTTTTAACGAATAGCGAGTATTATACGACCCTCTCTAGTAAAAATACAACCCAATTTTTGTCTGCCTGATGCTAAACTAGTAACCTTCTTACGTAACCTACCTTTTATCGCCAAGAGCTTTGTCATTCTCGTTAGTTTTTTAGCCATTCCCTGTCATAACTACCCCTGCCATATAAAATGTCATCTCGCCTAATTATCGTACTTTTCTTACTATCCAAGTATTAAAACGATACTCCTTGATGGTACAACCATCATGAGCTTTCGATTTTCATGTAAATCATTTTCTTTTTGTCTCACTCAAAAATCCTCACTTTCTTTTTACTAGATTTATGTATCTGTATCGTTACCCCTTTATCATTACGAGTTTTGTCATTTTCATTAGTTTGTGTGTTTTGCAGTATCATAAGTCCTCTTGGAATGTAAAATGTCATCTCGTCTGGTTATCGTGCTTCTCGCAAAATCCAAATATTAAATCAATACTCCATTATGGTACTACCTTCATGAGCTTTGAATTTCAAACTGGTCTCATTCATGTTGTTCTTACTTCACCAAAAACAAAAGCACCTGTTGCCTAAAAGGCAACCAAGTGCTTTATAGTTTACTTTTCTTTAAATTCCTTCATTCTCTCTAATAAATCAAAATCTAGCTGTTCTTTGTTTTGACTTATATATTTATATTCAAAATACTTAATTCTATCTGTTGGACCAAATTCACTTTCATGCCAATTTGTATAATCAAAATGTACGTTTAATTTACCTGTATCATTTAATATTAATGTCACTGAAAACCAAGGTTCTTGGTCATTATCAGTAAAAACTTTTTGGAGTTCAACAGTAAGTTGAAATAATTTATGTAGTTCTTTATTATAAGCCCTCTTATCTACACTATATAATTTTGGAATATAATGTGAAAAAATGTGTTGTTCCTCACCTTTTGGCGTAAAAAAGAAGAAAACTCCTCCTTCTCCTTCCTTAACTTCACCATTAAAATAGAAATTATCCCATTCAGTTGGAATCATATCATTAACCTGTTGTGCAATTTCTTTATATAACTCGTTTAATTCTGTTTCAAAACTCATCAATATCAGCCTCCTGATTTATTTGCAATCTCGCGAATCACTGGAAATTGGCCTTCAATTTCATATTCGACCATAAAGGAATCTGGTCGCATTGAATTATTAGAATAGATCGGTTCATTACTAACAGAGACTTTCTTGGGTGGTACCTCTTTCAATGCATTGGCCCATTCAGTCTCCATTTCGTACCAAACTCCACCCCTCCTATTAATTTGACTATTTTGTGGTACAAGATTATCAATATCAGGAGGACCATTAAATTGTGCTCCTATTAAATGTCCGCCATCATCATCTGGTAATCTGTCTCTTCCCCCTACATTTGCCTGAGCGTATTTATTTCTATTAGCCTTTTTCAATACAAGTTCGGGAGCATCTACATTTACAATACGTCCAAGTTCATCGGTAGTATATTTGTAGTTATCATTGGTTACGTACTTAGTATTTGGGAGTAGTTGTTTCTTACCATTTTCACCTTTTATTATGTGCTTTCCAAAATCAATTTCTTTAACTTCGTTGACTATATTACCATTACCCGTACCCTTAGTAACTCCCCTTACACGGTCATCCTTCACAGAAAATGCTTGCTGATTAATCTCCCGAAGAGTTTTTGTTTCAACTCCATAGATTGAGACATCTCCAGTGCCTATAGACAGTTTTTCTTGACGAAGACGGACAGGTACTTGAATCTCCCCAATATAATGTCGTAGTGACTCTAAAGTTTTTTTCGCATCATCGTTCATCCTCCGATGTGCATAGGTACGCAAGCCTATCCATTTTTCATCACTTTAGTAGTATGTATAGTAAAATAAGCTAATTTTTTAAGTGAATTTATAAAATAATTGCTGGATGTTTCCCATTTGCTTGTATTTGCCCGTATGTATATACCCCTCGATAATAGTTCTCTCGGTCTAACATATGCTTCACTTGCACTTTCGCAAACTGTTAATCCATCTTCATCTACTGTCGCTCCGCTTAGCCCTTTATCTTCGTATATGTGAAGCAGTTGTAGTTTATTTTCAGTGCAGTACCGTTCAATTTCTTCTACTTGATACGCCAAGCTATACCCTTCACGCACTTGTCCTTCTGTTGAAACTCGTACATAACCAACAACTTTCTCTTCCATATTGAATCCTCTCCCGTTACAGCAATTACAATCCCTGTAACGTTTACCCGTTTTTTGCAGATAACGTGTGCATAACGTCCATCCGTTAAAGCGTACTTTACGATGACTTCAAAAAATAACACAACCCTTTATTTTTTCCTCTACTATCGTCGTACACTGTAGATAGCCATTACAATCTATAAAACAACAATAAAAATTTAACACTTAATGCACTTATAGAATTATAATGCTCTTTTAAATTTCTACGCTAAAACGCAAAAAAGCACTTGTTGCCTTTAATTGACAATCAAGTGCTTTAAGTTCATCTGTTTTTAAGTAGCATTAAATTTGTAAGTTTTATCGCAACAGTATGACACCTTTTATATGTCGTGACAACTACTACATTAAAAATTACGAGCTTGTACGAGTTCGTTAGTTTTATATACATTCCATGTGTTTATATTTATCGCCCGGTAAAATGTCATCTCGCCTAAGCTCGTACTTTATTTTTTATTCTATCATTGCACATAACACTCTATGATAGTACAACCATCATGGAGTATCTATTTTCAAACACCATATATTTTTCTATCCACTTCAAAAATACATTCTTTTTCATCAATTTTTCTTATGTGCTTTTGTATTTATCGTTTTAGAACCATGAGCTTTATCACTCGCTTATGTTGCTTTACTAACACAAACTCTTAACATATATTTTTAAAATAATAATTATTAAGAGCAATTAAACTTCGTCAGACAAAGCATCATCGTAATCCTGTAATTCTTCCATAATTTCTTTTAACCGGTCAATATTATTTATAAATTCGCCGTAAGAAATTTCTTGGTAATCGAAAATTCCTTCACCGTATTCATCACTATCAAATATTTTCACTTCCGCACCTAACTTCAACAAGTTATCAACTAATCCCTTTAAATTTTCCATATCATCAATATCATTTGCATCTGTTTCGGCAAAAAAATCTTTGTTTTCAATTTTATTTTTTATCTCTGTAATTCCTAAACCAGTGTACTTTCTTAATGGTACTACACATTTACTAAATGGACCATTAGAGCTTATTGTAATTGCCATTTTACTCATCTATTATTCTCCTTTCCATTAAAATTCTTCTAAATAATTTGGATTAACAGGTCTACCAGGTGCATTTTTACTATAGCTTCCGCCATGCCAACCCCTTAAATGTTCCCTGCTAGTTACAGGATAAATTAATTCTCCTCTATTACATATATGTGGGTAATTCATAGCATTGTAAGTATGATGTCCAATTATTGATTGCCCATTATATTGAGGTTTTTTTCCTCTTAAAATCTCTTGTATCTGTTCATTAGTCCAATCCCTTGTTGTAGGTTCTCCATCTAAAATCCTTTTCTTTTCTTGCTTCCAAAATTCATTAACCCCTGCAGCTCTTCTTTTTGAAAATCTTTTATCCCATTGATATCTTTTATATTCTTCTTTTGTTACTGTACGATTTTCAATCTTTTCTTTTATTTTTTTCTGCTGACCCCTACTTAAAGATTTGTATGGTGTAAGTTTTGGTGTTAAATCAAGTTCTGCTTTCAGTACCCTTTGGGCAATAATCTCTTCTCCTACTGCTACTTCTTTATTACCCAGAGCTTCACCCGTACCCTTAGTAACTCCCCTTACACGGTCATCCTTCACAGAAAATGCTTGCTGATTAATCTCCCGAAGAGTTTTTGTTTCAACTCCA
>NZ_JAUSUC010000042.1 GCF_030813365.1 Oikeobacillus pervagus | reverse complement strand
CAAGCGTTAGCGCGGTAGATGTAAAAAGTGTACAAAATAGAGTGCTTAAAATATTGGTGTAAAAGCAACACCGAGAAAAACTTGACACATACAATATTTAAACTAGGATGTTCTTTTGATCATTTCTTTGTATAATACATATATGGGTATATTTTAATAAAGAGGAGGAGAAAATTGAAACAACAATCTTATGAAAACCATACTCGTTACCATCCACTACAGCATTTCATATGGTTACCACTTAGTTTAGTCACTCTTATTTCATCGATCATATATGCAGGGATAGCGATTAAAAACGGGAAATTTTCTTTAAATGTATTCCTTATACTGGCTTTGGTAGTGTTGAGCATTATAGCCGGTATGTTGGCGCGAATGAATGCGCTCACTGTACAAAATCGCCTCATTCGGGTAGAGGAACAGTTTCGTCACTACGTATTAACAAACGAACCAATCGATCCGCGTTTAACATTGCCACAACTGATCGCCCTCCGTTTTGCATCGGATGAGGAATTTCCAGCATTAGCGAAAAAAGCCGCCCAGAATAAGATGAATCCCGACGAAATAAAAAAGGCAATCACCTATTGGCGTGCGGATGAACATCGGGTGTAAAGTGTCGGAAAGAGGATGTTTCAGTGGGCCATCCCCATTGTGAAACATCCTTTATTTATGCTTTAGAAAAATACCGATTTAAGGAATTCACCCATTTAGCGACCTTCCCTTACATATAACTCTAATGAACCTCCACCATTTTTGCCGTGTAAATTCAGTCGAAGAAGCTAAACAATTTTTCAACGAACTTCCTTCCATTAACTTTTTTTTCGTTTCAAACGATTATATGACATCACCAAAACAGCGATACATCAGGATTTGGAAATGGAAAGGGAAACTCTAAGACATCCCCATTTCATTATTTAATAAAAAAAGACGAGGAAATCATAAAGGAATTAGGCGAGGAATATATTGATTATATGGTAAAACAAAAAATTTTATCATGATTCAAAACAATCAATCTGAAATCCACAATGTCATCAAGAGGGGAAGGAATTTTTTTGAACGAAATTGGATTAACTGTTCTCCTTATTTTAGGATTAGCATCTTTTCGATTAACAAGATTAATTGTGTTTGACAAAATCACAGAACCTATGCGCCGCCCCTTCTTTAACGAAATCGAGGAAAAAGACGAAAATGGAAAAGAAATGATTTATTTAGTTCCAAAAGAGAGAGGGATTCGAAAATGGATCGGTGAATTATTATCTTGCTACTGGTGCACAGGTATTTGGGTAAGTATTTTCCTAATTGCTCTGTATTTAGAAAAGTGGTTATTAGGAGAAATTATTATTATCATACTGGCAGTAGCAGCAATCGGTTCGATTCTCGAAGTTATTGTTACCAAGTCGCTAAGGTGAAAGAGATAGGAAACAAAATTGCCATTGCGTAAAACTCCTTTCTTTTAATAGGGAAGGAGTTTTATTATTTACTTGACGAGTGAGCAAACAGGGCGCACGCAGGCTTTTGTTCATTTCCCATATGCTTTTGAACATTTCCCAGGCCGATTTGCGCTCCTTTTATAGGGATTTGATCATTTCCCCAATCTTATGATTATTTCCCGCATATTTTTGCGCCTCTTCTCGTCATATTTGCGCCCCTTCTCGATCCGTCCTCTGATCCCCCGGACGAGCAAACAGCGCGCGGGATTTTGTTCATTTCCCATATGCTTTTGATCATTTCCCAGGCCGATTTGCGCTCGTTTTATAGGGATTTGATCATTTCCCGAATTTTATGTTCATTTCCCGCATATTTTTGCGCCTCTTCTCGTCATATTTGCGCCCCTTCTCGATCCGTCCTCTGATCCCCCGGACGAGCGAACAGCGCGCGGGATTTTGTTCATTTCCCATATGCTTTTGATCATTTCCCAGGCCGATTTGCGCTCCTTTTATAGGGATTTGACCGTTTCCCCAATCTTATGTTCATTTCCCGCATATTTTTGCACCCCTTCTCGTCATATTTGCGCCCCTTCTTGATCCGTCCTCTGATCCCCCGGACGAGCGAACAGCACGCGGGCTTTTGATCATTTCCCATATGCTTTTGATCATTTCCCAGGACGATTTGCGCTCCTTTTATAGGGATTTGATCATTTCCCCAATCTTATGTTTATTTCCCGCATATTTTTGCGCCTCTTCTCGTCATATTTGCGCCCCTTCTTGATCCGTCCCCTGATCCCCCGGGCGAGCAAGCGGGGCGGGGGACTTTTGATCATTTCCCATATGCTTTTGCACATTTCCCGGGCCGATTTGCGCTTGTTCTACTAGTATTTGACTATTTCCCGATTCTTATGATCATTTCCCGAACATTTTTGCACCTCTTCTCGTCATTTTTGCACCGCTTCCCGATCCGCCTTCTGTCCCCGAGCGAGTGAACGAGACCGCACTTTCCCTCCTACTTCTGTTATATAACATAAAATAAATTATTTCAAAATTTCAAATCTGTTGTATAATAGTAAAAACGAGATCAGCAAAGGGGATGAACAATATGATTACTTTTCTCGTATCGATTGCCTTATTAATAGTCGGATATTTTACATATGGAAAGTATGTTGAAAAAGTATTCGGGGTAAAAGAAACGCGTCCGACACCGGCCTATACTCATAATGATGGGGTTGACTATTTGCCGATGGAAACTCCACGTAATTCATTAATTCAATTGTTAAATATTGCGGGAGTGGGACCGATATTTGGCCCAATTTTAGGGGCATTATACGGTCCGGTAGCGTTTTTATGGATTGTATTTGGCTGTATTTTTGCCGGTGCGGTTCACGATTATTTAACAGGGATGATTTCTATTCGTAATCGCGGAGCACACTTGCCAGAACTTGCGGGGAAATTTTTAGGGAAAGCGATGAAACACATCGTGAATGTTTTTGCTATTTTACTATTATTATTAACAGGGACGGTATTCGTCTCAGCACCAGCTGATTTACTTTACGACTTAATGGGTGGTTGGGCAACACTTGGTATTATTACTGCCGCCATATTTATTTACTATATTTTGGCGACACTTCTTCCAATCGATCAAATTATCGGTCGCTTTTATCCTGTCTTCGGAGCACTTCTTTTAATCAGTGCCATTGGCGTTGGAGGCTCACTCGTTGTGACAGGAGCTCCCATTCCAGAGTTGACGTTTACGAACATGCATCCAGATGGGGCACCGATTTTTCCATTATTATTTTTAACGATTTCATGTGGAGCATTATCAGGCTTTCACGCAACACAAACTCCCATTATTTCACGTACAGCAAACAATGAACGCGCAGGAAGAAAAATTTTCTACGGCATGATGATTGCTGAAGGTGTCATCGCCATGATTTGGGCAGCCGCCGCGATGAGCTTGTTTCACGGGACAGACTTACAAACATTACTTGCTCAAGGGGGACCCGCTGCTGCAGTCAGTGAAATTTCAAAATTATCATTAGGCGCGATCGGTGGGACATTGGCAGTCATCGGTGTCATTATTTTACCTATTACATCAGGTGACACCGCCTTCCGAAGTACACGCATGATTATTGCAGATTATTTGAATTTTAACCAAGTAAAATTGAAAAACCGTTTAATGATTGCCTTACCGATTTTTGCTATTTCATTTTTCTTAACACAAATCGACTTTAACATGCTATGGCGTTACTTCTCTTGGGCGAACCAATCCACAGCGATGATTGCCCTATGGGTCGGTGCCATGTACTTATTCATCGCAAAGAAAAACTACTTCATTGCAATGATTCCAGCCATTTTCATTACGATGGCCACCATGACATACATTTTAAACGCACAAATTGGATTTAACTTACCAATGAATATCTCTTACATCGGTGGTACCGCGATCACCATCCTGATCATTGTAGCTTTCTACCGAAAAGCGGGAAAATCTCGTCAGGAGAATCTTCCACTTGAAGAAGAACTACCTGATCAAATATCAGCATAATGCGAAAACAGCTTGCCTATGTATTGTAGACAAGCTGTTTTTTTTATAAAAAAAGATTCATGTTCCACCGCATTGCGGATGACGTAAAAATCCAAAAAGTCCCCAATACGAAAACGAAAATCCTCTTTGGAATGAAGGTGGGGGAACTAAGATTGATAATCCCACAGAACAAACCATTTTTCTTTTTCCCGCACGACAAATACTTCTTGATGCAAAGAAAAATTCCCATATGTTCCTTTATACGATTGAATAACAGGTACTTTATATACATTCTTCAACTTCCTCCCCTCATCCGTTGGTCTCCACTTCTTTAGTTTCTTTGGCTTGCCCAATGTATAAGTAAAAGTCTCCACCCCAAAATGATTCATAAACACATGGGCCCGATCCTGTAGATAATAACCTTTTGGAAACTTCTCTTTCATAAAAGGATGAAACAACTCCCACGATTCAGAGAACCTTCCTTGCTGCTCATAATGATAAAACTTATCCACCAGTTTCAACGCCCTTTCATCCGGCAATAAGACCAAAACCATTTTCAATAGCAACATTAGTCCCAAAATAATCAGGGGAACAAAGATAATGATTGACTTCCTGCGCCCTCTCCTCAACATTTTCCCCTCCCCTAAAAAGATATTCAAGAAAGGAGCTTTTTAGTATAAAGGGAAACTTTATCCTCCACTGATCTCTTTGTTTCCAAATTATTTTGAGGTGGAGGTTTTACTGCCGATAGAGAAGAACGAAATACTATAAGAAGGAAAAACAAAAGAATTCCCCTTGCTTTCCCCCGTTACAACTCACTATGACCCAAAATTTCAAATGTAGAATGAATGAGAATAAGGACAAGAAATGCAAAATATAGATAAAAATAAAGGGATGAGGGGGGATAACATGGCGGATCCAATTGTTGTTAGGTCATTAAATGAAATTAACTTTTGGTCAAGAATTATGAAAGAACATGCCCTTTTTTTAAGTTTGGGATTTACTTATGAACAAAAACAATTGGTCGATGAGGCTAACCAGTTTATATCATTATTTGAAAGAATAGAAGACAAGTTATCTAAATTTACGGTAAACTCCGATTTACGCCAAGTTCAAGCATTTAATTCCGAAGTTTACTAAGCAGCAGTTGCAATATGGAATTACAAACGGAAGGTATTAGGTTTAACCCTACGGTGCAAAATTTTAACAAATAATTACCCTTTATTAGTGGATCATATTAGTAGAGAAGCAGCCTATTTTGCTAATCGTTTAAAAGAACTGAATGAAGGAAAATTAGCTCCAACACCCGATACGGTCATTGAAGAGAATGTATTCTTCTTAAGAATTATGGCAGATCATGCTAAGTTTATCGGTCATCTTTTAGATCCTTCGGAAAGGAAGTTAGTAGCACAAGCGCGGGAATTTAGCCATGATTTTGACCAATTAGTGTTTCAGGCGATGGACTTACATTCGATGCGACCACAATCGGAAACTAAACCATTACTAAGTCAATTTTTAGACGAAAATAAAGTTTCAGTCACTTCATTAAGGGATTTTAAAAAAACAGCAAGAGAATTAATCGAGGCCTGTCGTATAAAAAGTAACATTCACCCTCTTTTAGCAGATCATACATTTAGAGAAGCAGAAAGGTTTTTAGAAATCATTGATCTATTTGAGGCCAGCTTAAAAAAGACTTAATCAATAAAAGGGGACAGTTCTTCCGGGAAGCGGAGGGACGGTTTTCTTGCTTTCGTTACTTGCCACCTACCATCAAAAACGCAAGAACCGTCCCCATGCTTCGCGCGATGCCCGAAATTGTCTGCCACGACTCCACATCCCTCTTTTTAGGCATAAAAAAAGACACACAATTTTAGAGTGTCATCCCATTCTTCGCGCTAACGGCGTATTATTACTGTTCTTTATTCATTCCACCTTTTTACCCCCCAAAAAGGATTTTTACATAATCTCGTCTTGAATATAAAATTCGATAAATAGATACATAATCATTGCTATTTTTATAAAAAACAATGTAGTTACCACAAATCAAATATCTATAATCTGTTGGGATATCAATCTTAGAGGATAATTCAATTCCGAGCAACGGGAAATCCTTTAGGTTTCCATAACATCTCATAATATTTGTAATCACATCGACCGCAGCAGTTGGATCATCAAACTCTTTAGTGATGTATTCTTTGATATCATGCATGTCTTCCAAAGCAATGGGATTAATTCTTAATTTATGCATAAGATATTAGACTCCCAGATTTTTTTTAACTTGTTCTTCAGTTAGCCATTCTTCTCCGGTTTTAATGGCCTTCTCTGCTTCCATAAGTTTAGAAAGCAATTTGATTGTAGCTTGACTTTTTTCATAGTCCTCAATATCAAGAATGGCAAATTTACCTCGACCATTCTTTGTTAAAAACACCGGATTGCCAACGGAGATATCCTTTAAAACGTCATTATAATTTCTCAAATCAGAGACAGGCTTAATATTTGGCATACAATCAACTCACTCCTTTTGTTGATCTTATTATACCATTAACTTACTTAAAATTATATGTTGAATTTTACAACAAAGGGAAGCGGAGGGACGGTTTTCTTGCTTCCGTTACTTGCCACCTACCATCGAAAGCGCAAGAACCGTCCCCATGCTTCTTGATTGTTATGCTTCATGCTCCATCGTTCGGGGATGGTCATCAATATGAGGCTGAATGTATGCTTCCCTCACTTCATGACGCATCCATCCCATTAAGCCTAATACAAGGATGAATGAGGCCAATGCTCCCATAAAAGCTCGATAGGAATCCTTCCGGTCAGCTACATATAAAAAACCTAATAGAAGGAAGGTGAAAACAATCGATGCCAAGAGCAACCCAGTGGCCAAAAGATCATCTCCCATATAAAGAAGAAGAACATCTCGTTTAAGAGCAAATAAGACAAAAGCTCCGGAAGCAAACTGTGCGATCGTAATCCAAAACGTTGCTTTAATCCCCATTTTTCTCGTTAACTGATCGGCTTCAGATTCTTGATAATCTGCAACCTTCTTTTTACGGAAACGAAATTTAAAGGTGTAGAACAAATAAAGATAAAGTCCTCCCGCCGCAAAGCTTGCTAGCATAAAGTGAAGATACCTTTGCCATATTTGAGGATAATAAAATAACCCGTGAAAAAATCCATTCGCTTCCATCCATTTCTCTGGATATAGCATGGAGACAACGTTAACGATAAAGATTAGCGGAACAAATAACAAGATTAAGCTTGCCATTAAACCTATCGTAATATGCAGCCCTTTCTTGTTAGCTAATTTTTCCCACAAAAATTTATAGGCATATAATAGCAAGAACGCGATAATTAATAAAAGAATAATGCTAAGCCAAGCTTTTCCAATGAGAATCGTAGAAGAATAGAAATATTGAGTATACAGGATACTCACGAGCAAAAGCGGACCGACCCCTATGACCACCGCGATACTTTTGTGAATCGAGGCATGGTATGAGCAAATTTGAGCAATACGGTCGTATATTTTCCTTTTTTTCCACATCCCGATTGCTTCAAAAATTACGGCACCTGTAGCGAGTGAAACCGTCATATTCACAAAAATAATATGCAGTAAAAAGGTGACGATGATCAGGACCGTTAATAAGCCCATATCCCCTGGGATCGGGAGCTGAATATCATTGGGAATTGGCAGTGCTTGTGCTACGATCATTTTTTTCCTCTCCCTTCACCTGTTCTGTTCCTTTTTCTTTATTCACCACTTCATGCAAATAATGGCTTAATGCGGCCAACTCTTCCTCCGTCCCTACGAATGGCGGCATGACCGGTCTTGCATGATGCATCGTCGGAATAAAATTTTTAATCGTTTCCTCTGACCAACCATCTAAACGATTTTCGAAAGCACGCTTCGAACGCCAGCCGCTAACGGTATGACAGGTCATACATTGTCCTTGATAAACTTCCCTTCCTGCTTCATACATATTATTAACGGTTACTTCTTTATTTTTAGCAAAAGTAGAATGTGCTAAGACCCCTTCTTTGTTATACTTCTCAGCATCCTTCTCCAGCACGCCATTGGCATACATATAGTCATAAATGACAAAAGGTTTTCGAACCGACTCTCTAACAAATTCAAACTCCGCTATAAAGCCCATAGAAGCGCATAAAACCGCAAAGGACAAAATAAACGGCAATGTTTTCGGCTTAATCGCCGCCCAAAAAATAAATAACAAGATGACGGTTAAGCCAGTTAAATTCACGACATCAAACATTTTTTCACTCATACCCGTCGAATAAACAACGAGATCATAAGCTTCTTGAGGAATCGACTGCAAATACCAGATCGCCGTAATCAAAATCCCCGGAATAGAAATCGCCGCCCAAATAGAGAAAATGCGGAAAATTTCATTTTTCAAAGCCTGATCTTTTACGCGCCATTTCACAAAGAAAGACACAATCCCAATAGCCAGTAATAATGCTAAAAAGGTTCGGAATCCTAGTGAAGGCAAATACGTTGGATTGAAAAAGGCATGCCAAAAGGAGTACGTCTCAATCCATTTCCCTGGGGTCAGCTTAGCCGCAAGAACACCGGTTATAATGGCTGCGGTAATCCAGGAGGAAATACATAAAGCGATGCCAATTCGAATATGTTTGATTTTCTTGGCAGACTCTTTGTACATATCCCACGTATAGTAATAAATAATTAATAAAACAACTTCCGAAATAAAAACAACCCATTCCGCAACCCACGCCCAAAAGAAAATCCGCAGAAGTGAACCAATCGAATCCGGTTGAATAACCGTCGTGGAAAACCAAATGCCCACTCCAGTCATCGCGCCCGCTGTCGTGGTAATAATTAATATCCATTTCGCCATCTTCTTGGCAAAGGCATCGAGCTTTTGATCCTTCTGGCGAAAGGCATTATACTCCGCAGTCACCATTAATGTTGTGGCTCCGATAGCTACCCCATGACTAATGACGACATGAACAATGGCTATAAGAGCAATAATTGTCCCATTTCCAAACCAAGGAAACTCGACCGTTGGAAAATTCACGTTTACTACCCCCTTAACAAATAAATGAACCTCGCTATTAGACTACTGGGGAAACGTGAGAATATTGTGAACTCAAAGAGAATGTTGTCGAATCGTTAAACATCCCACTCAAAAATTTCATAAATTAGTTCAAATCCCCAACCTTTCTTCAAAACTGTGAACAAACTGAAGCAGAGGGACGGTTCACTTGTCACCTGCCATCGAAAGCGCAAGAACCGTCCCCATGCTTCCCCTTAAAAAAAGTAAAGCCCTGCAGAGACTCTCCACAAAGCTTATTGCTTTCAATACCATTACTTTAACGCTTTAAATCAGTGGGGGTCTGACCCCGATTTTGTCTGTTTATTGACTGCCATTAGTGCATATAATATAATGATCTTAGTGATCAGGCCCATGTTCCTTCCGAGGACTGGGCTATTTTTATGGGGTGAAAAGTAAATGAAGCCATTCCAAACACACCGTCAGCAAATCTCCATTTTGCGGGGCAGAGGTTTAACCATCAACAATGGTTCCACTGCTATGCGTATATTTGAGAGAGAGAACTACTACAATGTTATTAATGGTTATAAGGATTTATTTTTAGTTAAGAATCAAAATGGACAAGTAGTATCTCCTGAAACATATATACAGAATACTACCATTGAGGAAATATATAGTCTTTTCACATTTGATCGAGAGCTAAGAAATTTATATTTAAAATACCTATTAATCTTCGAAAATAGTATGAAGTCCAAGATTTCTTACCGGTTTAGTGAAAAGTTTAAGGAACCTCATGCTTACCTTCTTTTCAAAAATTACTCAAATTCAAACTTGAATCAGGTATTAAATCTGATTGCTATTATATCAAATAAAATAAAACAAAAGTCTTCGGAAAGAAATAATAATTCCATTAAGCATTATTTGACTGTTCACGGCAATGTTCCATTATGGGTATTAGTTAACGATCTGACTCTAGGGAATATTTCTAATTTTTATCAAGCAATAGATGACTCCTTAAAAGACAAGATTGCAAAGGATTTTTCCTTACAATTTAAGAGAGATTACGGTGCAACATATCAGATTTCTAAAGAATCAATTGTTGATGTTTTAAAAATTGCTAACCTGATTAGAAATTTATGTGCACATGAAGAAAGACTGTACAACTTTAGATTACACCACCAAACAAGAGCAAGACATAATTCACAACTGTTATCTATTCCGGCTAAACTATTAGATGGTAGATTATTTACGATGTTTGCCTTATTAAAATTAGTGCTTCCTAAAAAAGAACACAAAGAACTAAAAGGCTCATTGGATAAATTGTTTAACAGTTATCAAAATAAATTTACAACTGTTCCTTTTGCAGATATATTAGCAATTATGGGATTTGATGCTAATTGGAAAAGCTATTTTTAAAAGAGAAAGCGGAGGGACGGTTCTCTTGCTTCCGTTACTGGCCACCTATTATCGAAAGCACAAAAACCGTCCCCATGCTTCCCCTTTAAAAAAAGTAAAGCCCTGCAGAGATTTCACTCTCCACAAAGCTTATTGCTTTCAATACCATTACTCTAACGCTTCAAATCAGTGGGGGTCTGACCCCAATTTTCGGTACCGTAATGAGCTATTATAGATCCGGTTCTTTCATACTATATTTATATTATTTTAAAACTCATAATTCTGATGTCTTTAACTCTATAAAATTAAACATCAATGGGACATTTGTTGAACGTTGTAATGAATTTATCCCTTGCGATATAAAAGTCCAACTAGCTATATATTGCTCATTATAACTTTCAGCATCCGCATCAGGCATAAATTGCAATAGATACCTTTCTAGTGGTATAGCTAAATCGTCTAGAAATGCTTCTATATTATCAACTTTTGTTTCTGAAGACGGATTGGGGTCATCAAAAATTACATGCTCTAAATTCCTTGAAAAATAGAACATTTGATAATTGTATTTGTTAGAAACAATACTACTCACTGAATTCATAGTGCGAATATTTCTACTTCTAATATCATTTCGGTTCAGTATGTTATTCTTTTGTGCTTCCGTTGAAACACTAATACAATTATTTTGGTAATAAGTTAGAGCTTCTTGCTGGTTATCTACAAGGACATTATCTTCAGGAATTAAACAACCATCTGTATCAACTATATGAATAACAGCTAATATGTCTGACTGTTTAAACTTCCTCTTTATTAAAACTTCTTTTACTATTTCCCCAATAGTATCCTTGATAGGTTTCCCTTGTTTATTTATGTCATATAAGATATCACCACGTTGGGGTTCAAAGCGAATTTCATGGTCTTTAAAAAGCTCTCTTAGACGATCTATGAGTAAAGTTTCGTCGCTTTCTCCTTCAACAATTAAAAGCACTACTTTTTTTCTATTCTTCGCCATTTATCTTACCTGCTTTTCTAAACGACTTTTTTATGTCGTACAAATCTGTTTCGCCATAAATAGGTTCATCTTGTCCGCCAAGCTGCACTGCACGTAAATAGATATCGCGGGCATTATTTAACTTTTTAACACCTTTTAATTGGAGATAGCGATCCTCTTCATTAAGAGTCGTGAACCATAAATTACGAATAGGGAGAACTTCCAATATTCGTAAATTGTGTGATGTAAAAAACAATTGTCCTTGCCCATTCTCACTTATTACTTCTAATAATTCGCCTAATAAATATTCGAAAATACCTGCATCTAGTTCATCAATTACTACACATGCATTCGGATTATTGTACACTGCTATTAATGTACTAAGAATTGAAATTATTTTTATAACCCCAGATGATTCACTTCTTAAAGGTAGTTCAATACTTCCTTTTGTAGATAAAAACTCGAAACGGATACCATCTATTCCGTTATCCATTTTTTCTTGATGAATTTTTCTAATTTTAATTTGAAGACCAGGTATGATAGTTTTAAGAACAACATTCGTTTGTTCAATAACTTTTTGAATTGTATCAAATAGTGAAGGTGGTAAAACCATTGTATCACTTAACTCGTATGGTATACTCCCACGTATATTTTCAACATGTACGTTAAATGGCATGACTATATTTGCTATTAATAGTCCAGATTGGATTTGATCAATTACGTGAAAATCTCTATTGAAATCCACCAAAAGATTGTTCATTATTTCTGTTTCTATTTCATTTAAAAAATAATCATATACCTCTCTTAATTCTTCTCTAAAAATAAACGAGGTGGCATTATCGTTTGCCATTCTATTTGCTACCATTACTGTTACTCTAATATCCTCATTCATTGATTTTATCTTTTGGTTTCTAATGGAAATTTCCTGATTATTTTTGTAGAAAATATCTTTAAATCGTTTCTTGCTTATATTCTCTCTATAGGAGACTTTTTCTTTTATTACTTGTAGCTTATCTTTTCCTTTACCTATTGAAACTTCATATTTTACGAAAAACTCTCCAAGATAATTTTTAATTATTAAATCAAAGGACAAGTCAATGAACTCTTCATTAAAGTATAATAAATGCTTAGATAGATCCGGCAGTTTCCTTGTGTCTAATAAAAGCTTTAATAGATTAAATGCTTCGACAATTGCAGTCTTTCCAGATCCATTTTGCCCGTAGAAACCTATTACATCGGCAGCAGTTAGGTTATCAAAGGTTGAATTTGTACTGAAATTTCCCCTTTTAACATTTTTTAAATTTTTCACTTCAACATTTGTAACTCTAATAATACTCGACATATCGTTTCCTCCTAGGACCTTATAACTTTTATGTCTTTCCAAAAATTATATCACACGGAATTTAAATTATAAACAAAATCGTTAAAATTTTTACCTACTTACATTCTAAACTAAAAATATTTGATAACTATTAAATAAAATAGACAATTTTTAATCATTTTATTCAATAACACCTCTTTTGGTGTGGTTATTTTAATTTTAGTTTAAATTAATTTCTGATGGCAGTTTTATTATGCGAATGCTAAATAACAAACAAAAACCCACCAAGTAGTCATCTAAAGCTTAGACGCTAACTCGGTGGGTTGCTTGTTTCCCGTTATTTTCTTTTCTTTCGCTTTCTTTTCACTTTCAATTTGTAGGAACACTTGTCTTCTAGGTATGCTCCCCATTCAACCCCAAGGAAGCGGAGGGACGGTTCTCTTGCTTCCGTTACTTGCCACCTACCATCGAAAGCGCAAGAACCGTCCCCATGCTTCCCCTTAAAAAAAGTAAAGCCCTGCAGAGATTTCACTCTCCACAAAGCTTATTACTTTCAATACCATCACTTTAACGCTTTAAATCAGTGGGGGTCTGACCCCAATTTTATGGTCACCCATATGACATGATACTTGATGTCGTACACAGCATGACTACTTTTTTTATATCCGTCCATACTCTCACCTCTTACTCAAGTATGGACATCAAAGGGGAAGGCTAAAAGCGTATACCGTCTAAAGACGGTGGAGTTGGACCCCGCATTTGTAAATTAAAAGACAAGATTGCAAAGGATTTTTCCTTACAATTTAAGAGAGATTACGGTGCAACATATCAGATTTCTAAAGAATCAATTGTTGATGTTTTAAAAATTGCTAACCTGATTAGAAATTTATATGCACATGAAGAAAGACTATACAACTTTAGATTACACCACCAAACAAGAGCAAGACATAATTCACAATCAGTGGGGGTCTGACCCCGATTTTTCCAATTTTTCCGATTTTCCTGGGTATAAATTTATAGGTATTTGAATAACATTGTACGGGAGGTGCCATATGACTATAAGAATTGAACTTAATAATTTATTTTCAGCAAAACATGGATTAAAAATAGCTTTAGAAATCGCCCGGTATGAAATGGCCAGCGAGCAAATTGAAAGAATTAATAACTTGATAAACATCTTAGACAATTCGTATAAAAGGTTGGAGATAATTATTGCTCAGGACTTATTGTTGGATCTTAAAGAATGTATAGCTATCTTTAAGAAAAGCGAATCTATTCATTGGATTAGAGATGATTTCACAAAAGAAGTGCTACATTTTGATAATATTAATGAAGGTAATAAGTTAATTTAATTCGAAAGGCTAAATTTCATGAATAATAATATTTTAGATATTCATTCTCCACCGAACTTGCGACTTAGCAATATATTTCCACTGTTCTCTTTATATAAATTTCTTTGGTCTTTATTTTAATTTCAAAATGTTCGAGTATCTATCTATCCGTCCAATCATATTTAGGGGCGTATTTCCAAAGCTATTATTACAAAAATATTTTCTTGTTCGCCGGTTCAGGATAACACAAATCAAAAAATCCAAGAACGCGCTAAAATTGGTAAACCAACTGAATTAATCTTTCTTTTTTATAACACCGATACTGGCACTTCGAGGTATACTAACACCAAATCTATTTAACATGACTTTTTGTGATAATTTGTCAGTCTAATAATACCTTCCTATTTTTAATAATATATAGAGAATCTTTATAAAATAAAATAAATAATACAGTCAAGGAAATTGAACCTAAAAGAATATTACCC
Organism: Oikeobacillus pervagus; assembly: GCF_030813365.1. Lineage (NCBI taxonomy): Bacteria > Bacillati > Bacillota > Bacilli > Caryophanales > Bacillaceae > Oikeobacillus > Oikeobacillus pervagus. The sequence goes on along the minus strand of NZ_JAUSUC010000042.1, from coordinate 9,832 downwards.
CAAAAACTATTAATAAATATTGATAAGGTAGCGTAAATTGAAACAATAACAACCATAGTATAAACTCTTAGCAATGGATACTTTACCTTATAATATTTTAAAGAAATAGATCCAATCGAGCCCCCTGCCCCTGTGACTAGCACGGTGCTTCCTGTAAGTTTTTGAGAAATATTCCGAATATCTAATTCAACTGGTTCTCTTCCAAGTAAATCTTCTACTTGAACATCACGGAATTGACTGACTGATATTTTTCCTGTCATCACATCTTCAATCATCGGTAAAATCTTCGTTTTGGCCTCTGTTTTGGCACATTGTTCATAAATGCGTTTTATTTCCTTTCCTTTTAACGATGGAATCGCTATAATGATATTATCAATCTCATACTTTTGTACTATCAATGGAATCTCCTTTATTTTCCCTTTAACGGTAATTCCATAGATTTGTAGTTTTTGTTTTTTTATATCATCATCGGCAAAGGCAATGGGTCTAAATTCCGAATCCTTACTTTTTAAAAGTTGCCTTGCCACCATCGTCCCAGCGGCTCCCGCTCCCACGATCAATGTCCGTTTGCGGTCATGGCTTTTATTAATGTAGCGATCACGAAGCATTCTCCATGAAAATCGTGATCCTCCAATAAAGATAATATGAAACATCCATGTAATGAAAAGAACTCTTACATAAATATGTTGAGCAACAACCAATTGAACAACGGCCGTTGTCAAAATAGAAAAAGTGATAGCTTTAATAATCGCCAACATTTCATTAATACTGGCATACTCCCATGCTCTTTTATAAAGACTATAAATCAAAGCAAATAGATGATGGCTTAATAACAGTGAAATGGAGCTCATCATGAGCATCGGAATCGAATAGACATCCATATAGGGATGCAAGATAAAATAGCCAATATAAATGGAAAACAACACGATGATTGAATCCAATGCCATTAATAGCGATAGCCTTTTTTGGTAAGTCAAACGAATCCCTTCTTTACTAATTAATAACTGCCAAGTAGAAGCTTTTTAAAGGCTAGTATCTATAATTCGACCTTTTCCTTCTTCACTAATTCCTTGATGAACTCTATCAATGGCTCTCTTAACTCTTCTTTCTGAATAGCAAACTCTAACGTTGTTTTAATAAACCCAAGTTTCTCTCCAACATCGAAGCGTTTTCCTTCAAAATCGTACGCAAACACTCGTTGGATTTGATTCAATTGTTGAATCGCATCGGTTAATTGAATTTCTCCACCTGCTCCTACTTGTTGGCGATCTAAAAACATAAATATTTCTGGAGTCAAAATATATCGGCCCATAATCGCCAAGTTGGAAGGGGCGGTTCCTTGTGTTGGTTTTTCTACAAAATGATTCACTTGATATCTTCTTCCTTGATTACTAACAGGATCAATGATTCCGTATCGATGGGTTTCATCTTCTGGAACCGTTTGTACTCCAATAATCGAAGAATGTGTTTGTTCAAATTGATCCATTAATTGTCTTAGACATGGGGTATCAGCTTGGACGATATCATCCCCTAATAGAACAGCAAATGGCTCATCCCCGATAAACTTCCTTGCACACCAGACCGCATGTCCAAGTCCTTTTGGCTCTTTTTGTCGGATATAGTGGATATCGACTTGGGAAGGTTCTTTCACTTTTTCTAGCAATTCAAATTTACCTTTTTGAATTAAATTATCTTCAAGTTCAAAAGCATTATCAAAATGATCTTCAATCGCTCTTTTCCCTTTGCCCGTCACAATAATGATATCTTCTATTCCTGATTCTACGGCCTCTTCTATTATGTATTGAATCGTAGGCTTATCAACAATCGGTAACATTTCTTTCGGCATCGCTTTCGTTGCAGGGAGAAACCTTGTCCCTAAACCAGCTGACGGAATAATCGCTTTTCTTACTTTCTTCATTTACAAGACCTCCTACTCTAAATCAATATAAAAAATACATGTTTAGTAACATAAATACTTAACGAAAATCCACAAATACCTACTCATCATAGCCTTTCGTTAACTATTTAGGAAATGGAGGAGGCTAGTTAGAGAAAAGCAAACCTACTTCCAAGCAGATTATCCCTCAACTTCCCCCTCCAATCTCTTACCTCTTCCGGGCATCTAACCCACCCTCACACCATACTATCGACGACAGGGCGTCTAAGGTACATGAAATACCCACAGCATAGCCGAGTGCCCCTATTGATAAAGGTCAAGAGACATCACCTATTTCGGATAATATGCACTATGACAATGGTCTTATATCATTACAAAGAGAATGGTCAGATTGAATTGCACCTGACCATCCTTAAACATTAGGTTAAAATAACCCAAGAAACTTCCGCCTTTTGATTCGTTGTGGTCGTTCTTTAAAAATATGTTTCTCATCTATCACAAGCTCAGCGTTTTCCGTAAAATAATAGACCATATCTAAGCCAAATTCCTTCTCTAGTAGATCCATCGATTGAGCCATATTAAATGTTCGATTTTTTGTGTTATGGGCATCTGAAGCAATAAAATGTGTTAAATTAGCTTCAATTAATTGATATGTAAATTTCCGGACTCTTTTGCCGAAATGACCGGTATAGCTTGAAGCAGTAATCTGCGTAGCGACTCCATTTTTTACAAATTTGTACAATCGATCAGGGTGTTCCATGAATTCTTTGTTGCGTTCGGGATGAACAATGATTGGAAACAGCCCCTTCATTTGTAGATCAAATAATAGCTGTTCAGCATATTGAGGAATAAATCCTGAGGGAAATTCAATCAAAAGATAAGAGGAATTTCCACCTAGTGTGATGATTTCATTCTGATTATAATCTTGGATAATTTCTCCGTAAATACGGTTTTCTTGTCCTGGAAGAATCTTTAAGCCTATCCCTTCCTGCTTTAATTGGGCATTTAACTCATCCACATAGGTGATGATCTCTAGTTTTTTATTTTCATAGGATCCATTTTGATGATGGGGAGTGGCGATGATCGTATCAATGCCTTCATTAACCGCTGTTCGTGCCATGGCAAGACTTTCTGTATAGGTAGCCGCACCATCGTCAATCCCCGGTAATATATGACAATGAATGTCAATCATCCCTTTTCCTCCCCTTTCTTCGACCCAGTATTATTTCTAATATACCATAATATTTGGAGTTTGTATTTAAAGTCTATAAAACTTTCTACTCATTACCATAGTAATAATATTGGTTAGATTCTTTTGTTTTTTTATAATTTAATACGACACCTAAAACTTTCCCCTGCGTCGCTTCTAATGCTTCCTTCGCCTTTGTTGCCAATTCGACTTCTGTTGAGCCACTTTTTACAACTAATACGATTCCATTGCAAAGATTGCCTAACACTTGTGCATCTGTAACCGCTAAAACAGGTGGTGTATCAAAAATCACTAGGTCATAATCATTCTGTGCGTCAGAAAGAAACTCTTTCATTGCTCTTGAACTTAATAATTCCGCTGGGTTTGGTGGAATCGGACCCGATACCAAAATGTCTAATTTTTCTTCTTCTGTGGGCTGGATGGCTTTTGTTAATGAAATTTGTCTAGTCAACACATTGGTGAGTCCTGTTGTGTTCATGAGTCGAAAAGTGTAATGCATCGTTGGTTTTCGCAAATCTGCATCCACTAATAAAACACGTTTCCCTTGTTGGGCAAATACGACAGCTAGATTAGCGGCAGTCGTAGACTTTCCTTCCCCTGGTAACGAGGATGTCACCATCAGTGTATGTATTTCTTCATCTACAGAGGCAAACTGTATATTCGTTCGAATCGTCCGATATTGTTCCGATATGGGCGATTTCGGATTTGTTTTAGTCACCAGTTTTCGCCTTAATTGATTCTTCTTTTTTTGCTTCTTAAGAGCCAATGGATTCACCACCTCTTAACCGTGTACGTTTATGGGATCGTGATGTAAATTCCCTTACTTCTTGGTCATCAATTGCCGTCACCATTCCTAATACTGGAAGTTCTAATAGATTCTCCACATCTTGTTCTGTTTTGACTGTATTATCTAAATACTCGAGTAAGAAGGCTAGTCCCACTCCAGCCATTAACCCAACGACAACTGCAATAGCGATATTCAAAGTCGGTTGTGGCTTGATCGGTGCCAGATCATCCTTCACGACCGCCTTTGCTAGAATCGTCACATTATCAATGTTCATAATTTTCACGATTTCTTTTTGGAATACTTCCGCTGTTTTATTCGCAATCAATGCCGCTTGTTTTGGGTCTTCATCTTGAACAGACATATTGACTACTTGTGAATCTTTCTCACTTTGTACGGTGATTTTTTCGTTTAGCTGATCTGTTGTCATCTCAAGGTTTAGTTCCTTAATGACTTTATTTAAGATGGCTGGACTCTTCATAATCACACTGTACGTATTAATCAACTGTAAATTCGTTTGCACTTCATTCGTACTGTATAATTGCTGTTCATTTTTGGACTGGTTAACCAAAATCTGTGTAGATGTCTGGTAAATAGGTGTTAGGAAAAAATAACTAACTACCCCACTGACCAATGCTGCTAAAAATGTAATAATGAATATGAGTCGCAGACGTTTTCGAAGTGTTTGCATTAACTCACGAAGACTAATCGTCTCTTCCATGACTTCCTCCTAGTAGTTTGCTTTTATTGATAAAATTATAGCATAATAGGTTGTAAAATAGTGCTAAAGTTGTCATACTTTTAATAAACTTGTCATTTCCCGTTCGCTTTAATATTAACAAGTATAAACAAAATTTTCGCTTTTTTATAGGCTTTTGTTTAATTTCCATTATTTTTGTATTTTTACTATGAATTGGGGGGTTGCCATGCGCACGGTCATGACTACAATTTTCGTGCTATCTACTATTATCCTTTTAATCGTTGGCAATATATATTGGAAAGAAAAAACAACCGTTTCTTCAAGTGGGAAAGATTCTGTTCAAACTTTATCAAACTCTACAAATCTCACTTCTTTGACAAAAAATTGGCCGAAAGAGGCGCAAAAAACTTTTTCTTCTGCTTTAGCTTCAGGGAAAACGTACAAGATCGCCATTGTCGGATCAAATGTTGTAGGAAAAGATGAGAATGGGTGGTCTGTAAAAGTAAAAAAAGAACTGGAGGAAGCATTTGAAGGCACTATCGACGTATCGATTCACTCATTTGATTTGACTTCTCTTCAGTTTATTCAAGATCACGCATATGAAAAAATCGTGGAAGAAAAACCTGATCTCGTTTTATTTGAACCCTTTACATTAAAAGATACAGGATTGATTCGAATGGAAGATCATCACGAAAATATTCGAATTTTTATGGAAGCATTAAAGAAGGGAAATAAACATGTCGTTCTCATCTTACAACCAGCGAATCCCATCTATAACGCAACCTATTATCCAGGGAATGTGAGAGATTTGATGCAATTTGCAAAAGAGGAAAAATTTCCTTACCTCGATCACTGGGGCAAATGGCCTGATGGTCAAAGTGAAGACATCAAAGATTATGTGACAGAGGACAATCTCCCAAATGAAAAGGGACATAAGCTCTGGGCTGATTATTTAGTTCACTATTTCATCGCGAAATAGTGAAGGGGACAGTCCCCCGTTCCATTCAAACATTAATGGACTGGAGGATTATCCCCTTTTTTTCTTTTTCGCCCTTTTGACACTAAGAAATAAGCGGTAATCCATGAGGTAATCGGAATGATTAAAGCCACTCCCGTTCCAGCAATCAAGATGGTGATGATTTCGGCACTGAAAATTTTTGAATTGGCAATTTCGCCAGCAGGATATGATAAATCTTTGAACCATAGAAGCAAAGCCATATACCCACCAAAGAAGGCAAAAAATAATGTATTTGCACTTGTCCCCAGAATATCCCTTCCGATGTTGATTCCAGATTGAAATAATTCTTTTCTACTGATCATTGGATTATGTTTTAATACTTCGCTCATAGGAGATGAAATCGCAATAGCCGCGTCGGTAAGAGCCCCAATTGTACTCATGATGATGACAGCCGCTCCAATTTTTACAAAATCAACCCCAAGATAAAGAGAAAAGACGCTCAGTTCCTCGATTTCCTCTTCACCAAAACCTTGAATCATTGCCTTTTTGGACACATTGATAATAAATAAAAACAAAACAACGATGGTCATCATTGTCGAAAGGAAGGCCATTTTCGTCTTCACATTCACTTCATTTATATAAAATAAGTTGATATAACTAATTACTACACTAGCGACTAAGGTAATGATAATCGGATTCGCATTTGGATTTGTCATGAATACAACGGTGAAAAACAGCACCCCAAAGTTTAAAAATAGCGCAATAAAAGAGCGTACTCCTTTTTTTCCCCCTATTACGATCATTAATAAAAATAAAATCCCTGCTAGACATACTAATACATTCATGACTTTGCCCTCTTTCGGTTAATGAAAAACAGCGTAATATAAAGACCAATTGGAATCGTTAGTACAATCCCGATTCCCCCCGCTAAAGCCCGAGCTAATTCCAATGAAAGATTCATGGAAAGGGTAAAACTTACTGGGGAATGGTTTTTTAAATATAAAATAAGGACGGGAATCGAACCACTAATGTAAGCGAAAAACAATATATTGGTCATCGTCCCCATAATATCCTTTCCAATTTCCATTCCCGATGCCTTTAATGCATTAGTAGCGATTTGTTTATTTTTTTCATATAACTCAAAGATCGAAGAGGACATCGTAATGGCTACATCCATAATGGCCCCCAAAGACCCCACTAATAACCCCGCCATAAAGACCATTTTATAAGGACGAGTTAAAAACTGCATCTCTTCATAGCGAAGACCTTTCTCTGCAGTGAATTTCATAACCAAATAGGTAATCAATAGGGAAATAAAAGTAGACAAAAGGGTCGCAACAATCGCAGCATATGTCTTTTCATTCAACCCATTCACGAGTAACAAAGAAATCACTGTAAATAGAATAGCAGTTACACCGCATATCCATACCAAACTGATGTTGGAAGTGTGGATATAGACATCTAATGCATAGGATAACAAGACGGCATTGACAATTAAGCTGATGATGGAAAAGACCCCTTGCTTTTTTCCAACAATCAGTAAAGTAAAGATAAAAATCCAGGATACAAACACCACATATTTATCACGTTTTACATCCTCGATATTGCCCGTTAATTCCCCTTGTTCAACATTGTTCTTTTCAATCGAAACAAATAATTCATTCCCAACACGATATGGTTGATCATAAGCCCCAGAGGAAGAATACTCATTCGTTAAATGGATGAGCCGCCCTTTCTCCTCTCCATTCTTTAATTCCGCCACTATCTGCTGTGTAAATAGGCGATCTTGATGCTGAAACATATCCTCAACATCAGTTGTATCAACTAGATCGGTTTGAACGACTTTAGCAATCGGACGTTCATAAAAGGAATAATTATGATGAACCCAGTAAAGCGTAACAACCGAACAAAGACCTATGAGAATATACAGACTCATTTGCTTATTAGTTAAAGTTCTAATCCTTCTTACAATCGTTTTCAAAAAACCCCTCCTACTATCAGGGGGCGGATCATCTAGTTACTAACCCGCCTTCATGACAGGACTAAGCGACGGGCTTAGAATAACAGGAATTCTCCCTACCCGTCAAGAATGGGAGTCAGCCCCTCGATTCGTTATGAATGTGAATGGGGGCAGTCATGCAGTTTAAAGGAGGTGTTGCTGTATTTCTTTAATGTGGCATTGTGAATAGGGGTATCCCTACATTACGTTAAAGCATTAATCTGAATGAGGGGGGGCTTGTCATTCCGTTTAAGCGTTAATCTGAACGAGGCGTGGTCCTTAATTACATTAAAGCGTTAATTCTGAACGAGGGGGGCTTGTCATTCCGTTTAAGCGTTAATGTGGATAAGGTGTGGTCCTTAATTACGTTAAAGCGTTAATCTGAACAAGATGCGTCCTGTACTCCATTAAGGTATTAATGTGAACAGGGGCGGTTACTGGACCACATTAAAGCATCAATGTCCCGAGGGCAGTCAAGCAGTTCACTAAAGCGTCAATGTGATGACGGTCTGATCTTTTTTTCTGGGCAAATGAAATTGAGAATGGACATAAAATCGCCTAATGATCTTTGCGAAAATCATTAGGCGATTTTTATTTTGTATGGTGAAAATATTCGAAAGCCCCCTCCACTTTTGGATGGTCGAGTAGGAAGGAACCTGTCCCTAATTTACAATCTTTCAATAATCATTGCAGCTGCCGGTCCTCCTCCACTACAAAGGGAGGCACAGCCATATTGTACACCGCGTCTTTGCATTTCGTTTATGAGCGAAATGAGTAGGCGGATGCCGGTTGAACCGACTGGGTGGCCTAGGGAGATACCTGAACCATTCGCATTGACTCTGTCAAGATCTAATTTTAATTCGCGATTTACGGCCAAAAATTGAGCAGCGAAGGCTTCATTTAGTTCCCAGTACCCGATATCCTCTTTGTTTAGGTTCGCGTAATTTAACGCTTTTTCCACGACCGGTACCACACCAATTCCCATCACCTCAGGGGCGACGGCAGCAGATGCCGATGCGACAATGCGTGCTAATGGTTTAAGTCCGTATTCTTCCGCCTTATCCGCTGTCATTAAAATCAGCGCGCAAGCCCCATCGTTTAGACTTGACGCATTCCCCGCTGTCACCGTGCCGTCTCTTTTAAATGCAGGACGTAAAGCTTCTAAAGTTGCTAAACTCAATTCTGGGTTTGGATGTTCATCTTGGTCAATCGTAACCATACCTTTTCGCGTTTTGATTTCGACTGGAACGATTTCTTGCTTGAATTTCTCCTCTTTCATTGCGGTGGAGGCTCTCTCATGACTAAGTAAAGCATATTGATCTTGTTCTTCTCGAGAAATTCCGTATTGCTCCGCTAAATTTTCCGCTGTAATTCCCATATGATAACCTTGGAATGCATCAATTAATGCGTCATTTAGTAAGGAATCGACTAATTCCCCATTTCCCATTCGGTATCCGCTTCTTGCTTTTGGTAGTAAATACGGAACATTTGTCATACTCTCATACCCAATCGCTGCTCCTACTCCCACTTTCCCTAGCATCATTTCTTGTGACAAAATTTCGGTAGCGCGCAATGAAGAAGCACATTGTTGGTTAATTGTTGACGCAACGGTTTCTACTGGACAATTCGCCCCTAAGGCCACTTGGCGCGCAGTATTTCCTTTGCAACCTGCTTGATAAATATGACCGCCGACCACTTCCTCGATATCTTCAGGCTGTACACCAGCTCTTTCGATTGCTGCTTTTAAAGCTGTCACACCTAATTCAACAGCCGTTACATCTTTTAAGCTACCGAAGTAATCTCCTATCGGTGTTCTTGCATACCCTACAATAACCACTTCACGCATAGTTATATCCTCCATTTTTTATAAAATAATAGAATAATTGATTCATTTTTTAGTAAAAGGTGAGATTTTATGGACCAAATACTGCGGATTTGCTCCTTTCCTCTTAGGAGTGAGGCTTTCGAAAATAGGTTTTGCATATTTCCCATGGGGATTTGATCATTTCCCGCGAGGATTTGCGCTGGTTCCGGAGGCTTTTGCGCTAGTCCTCGGGATATTTGCACATTTCCCAAGATATATGACTATTTCCCGCAGTTTTTTGCGCCACTTCCACGAATCGCACTTTCCTCGGGTTTGCGCCACTTCCCTGTCCATGCCTCACCCGTTTTTTTCTCAGGCATTGCTCGATTTGATCATTTCCCTTGTCGATTTGAACATTTCCCACGAGGATTTGCGCTAGTTCCGGAGGCTTTTGCGCTAGTCCTCGGGATATTTGCACAT
>NZ_JAUSUC010000041.1 GCF_030813365.1 Oikeobacillus pervagus | reverse complement strand
AATCGTCTCTAACTAGGCTATTTTTTCGGTCTCAATTTCCCTTAGCGTTATAAATTTCATGAAATTCTCAAAGTTTTAGATTGCGGTGAATAATTCAGGTTAATTTATGAAAACCAAAAAAGTTCTAACATTCGCATTAAGTTCGTCACTTTTATTTGGTGCTTTAGCTTCACCTGCTGCTGCAGCATCAAAAATTGCTAATCCTGCTCCTACTTCTGAAACATCTCAACTAGATCAAACGCAAAATACATTAACAACGTCAAATAATGAGTTAGCTAAAGCCATAAAAAAAGAAAAAGTTTCACAGAAAGAGTTAACTCGATATAGTCTTTATGTAAAAACCCAAGTAAATCAAACAGGAGAAGTTACTCCTGAATGGAAACTTGCAGCTGTTAAAAAGGCTGTTAAAAAGGCTGTTAAATTCATGGTTGATCATGCAGATACTATTCCTATTAAATCTGTTCGTGATGCCGTAAAAAAATACGGTACTAAAATCAATAATGCAATGGACACTCTTGAAACATATTCATGGTGGGGGATAGCAAACGCATTAACTAAAGCTGGTGTTCCAGATAAATATGCTGATATGATTGCTGATTTTATTGTCAAATATATTTTATAAAAATTAAGTAATTATGAGTGACGAAGACCATTATTATGTTTTCTACGTTCAGTTCCCAATCAAAATTAATAAAAACGAAAAATAAAAAGTCCCTTTCTAAGTAGAGGGTGGTTACCCCCGAAAGTTAGATTTTCTACTCTAACTTTCGGGGGTCGGTACCGAAACCTGGGCCTTTTTATATTAAGGTTATCTAACTCTTTACATGTGTTTTCTTCGTTATTTTCACTAAGTTTATTTTATTTTTTTCAACCTCCAGAATTTCAAAATGGAGATGTTGGAATTCAAATGTCTCTCCTTCTATTGGTACATGGCTTAGTTGGGTAAAAATAAAGCCAGATAGTACATCTGTCTCTTCAGGAAGTTTAATTTTAAAAACGTCGTTCAATTGACGGATCGTTAATTTCCCATTACAAATAATTTCGGAATCCGTTAATTCGTCAATCAACACTTCTTCAGGATCATCGGTTTCATCTTCAATCTCCTGTCCAATCATCGCTTCAATAATATCCTCATGTGTGATAATCCCCATAGTCCCACCGTATTCATCTAGGACGATGGATAAATGTTTCTTTTCCTTCAGCATCATTTTAAAGACTCTCTCAATAGACGTCGACTCTACGACAAAGAGCGGGTGGGTGTCGGTAAAATCAACCAGTTTTTTATGTGGGTGCATTGACCATTCAATGAGAAATTTTGAATGAAATACCCCAATAATATTATCCATATCCTCTTTATAAATAGGGTATCTTGTGTAATGATTATTTAAAACAATTTGTCTTGCCTCATCAAATGAGCTCTCAACCGGAATGCCCGCAAGATCGACACGTGGTGTTTTCAAGGCATCACGGACATCCATACTATAAAAGTCAATGGCTCTTTTAATCCGCTTCGATTCTTCTGTTTGAAATGTCCCTTGAGTATAAGCAATATCAATCATCGTTTTAAATTCCTCTTTTGAAATGGTTGCTTTCTTGATTTCCCCTTTAGATAAGAAACGAATCACGATATTTGTAAATTTAGAAAGCAAAAACGTAACAGGTTTCAATAGAATCAATAAGATGCTAATCATAGGGGCGACAAAATAAGCAATTCTTTCTGAAAATGTAGCGGCAATTGTCTTAGGTAACACCTCTGCAAAAATAATCAAAACAACGGTTAATATCCCTGTTGCCACCCCGACATTGATCCCGTAATCAATCGCAATCATCGTCACAAGGGTTGGGAGCATAATATTGGCAATATTATTTCCAATTAAAATACTTGTAATTAATTCATCTGGTTTAGAAACCAGTTTTAAAAGCTTTTGTGATGCTTTATCATGTTGTTTGGCTCTTGATTGAATTTTCATTTTGTTCACAGCAGTTAAAGCGGTCTCACTGCCAGATAAAAAGAAAGACATCAACATAAAAAAAAGAATAGCGAATAACAAAAAAGGTTCAACTCCTCAGATGTTTGGGAAATATTTAAGTATAATTTTTATACATTGTAACACTAAATAGAAAAATCAAGAAACAATTACTATTCAACATCCCTATCCAGCATTTTTTCTCTATCGTATATTTTGTTATAATGATTTGGAAATACATGTTTAGGGATAAAATGATAGGGAAATTGGTGAAATTATGACAACGGAAATAACCTTGAAAGTAAAAAAGAAATATGAGAAGCAATATAAAAATGGCTATCCCCTTCTTTTAAAAACAGCCATTGAAAATCTTGATTGTATGGACGAAGAAGGAACCATTGTGAAACTAGTCGATGGGAGAAATTCTTTTATTGGGAAGGGGTATCTCGGAAAACAAAACAAAGGGAATGGCTGGATCTTAACTTCAAAAGAAAATGAAAAAATTGATGAAGCGTTTTTTGTTAAGAAAATATCTGCCGCTATTCAAAAAAGAAAAAATTTTTACGACAGCAAAGAAACAAATGCCTTTCGTGTATTTAACGGAGAAGGAGATGGAATTGGCGGGGTTACAATTGATGCTTTTGATGGGTACTATTTAATCAATTGGTATAGCGAAGGCATTTATAAATTCAAGCCGATGATCATCGACGCATTAGAAAAATGCGTTCCTCATTATAAAGGTATCTATCAAAAGAAACGATTTGCACCTGCAGGTAAATATGTGGAAGAAGATGATTTTGTTAAGGGAGAACGGGGAGAATTTCCGCTTATTGTAAAGGAAAACGGAGTGAATATGGCGATCTATTTAAATGAAAGTGCCATGGTCGGAGTTTTTCTTGATCAACGTGAAGTAAGAAAAACGATAAAAGACCGCTATGCAAAGGGAAAAAATATGTTAAATACATTTTCCTATACAGGAATGTTCTCTGTTTTTGCTACTTTAGGAGGAGCAAATAAAACAACTAGTGTCGATCTTGCCAATCGCAGTAAAGGAAAAACGATTGAGCAATTTGCTATAAACGGGATTGATTTCGAGGCACAAGATATCATCGTAGAAGATGTCTTTCATTATTTTAAATATGCAGCTAGAAAACAACTAACATTCGATCTAGTTATTCTTGATCCACCTAGCTTTGCCCGTTCAAAAAAACATACATTTAGTGCCAATAAAGATTATAAAGACCTTTTAAAAGAAACGATTGCCATTACAGAAAAAAATGGGGTCATCGTCGCATCCACGAACTGTAGTACATTTGACATCAAAAAATTCAAAGGATTTATCGACACAGCTTTTAAAGAATCTAATGGAAAATATAAACTATTAGAAGAGTTTTCACTTCCACAAGACTTTCAAACAACCCCATCATTTAAAGAAGGGAATTATTTAAAGGTTGTATTTATCCAAAAACTAAATTAAAAATTGATCCAAACATATCACAAAGGCTCTCGCATGTTCAGGGCCTTTTTTACTTTTAAATGTTTGTTTAAAAAAGATAAGAACTTTTTCGTTTCAGATGTTTCAATCTTTGTCACAACATAAGTATAAGAACGTAACTGCCTGCTCCATTTAGATGTTACCTGCATTAATCTTTTTGATTTTATCTCCTCTTTGACCATTGTAGCTAGCAAATAGAAAACTCCCGATGCTTTCCTGAAATTTTCATACTTCGCCGCAATGATGAATGTTTTTACCCACTTCATATCCACAGGTGAACTTCCTCCTTTATTTTTTCGTAATATTGTTAATTATCATTATAATCAAAATGTAGTATCATTCAATTAATCAACCGACTGTAAGGAGGAAATTAAAATGGTAGATGCTGATCAATGGAATCCGTATCTTTACGATCAAAAACACGCCTTTGTATCGAAATTTGGGGAAAGTTTAGTAGATTTATTAAATCCAATAAAAGGAGAATCTATTCTCGACCTTGGCTGTGGAACAGGAGATTTAGCTTTTCAAATCTCTGGACAAGGGGTCAATATAACCGGAGTTGACCAATCAAGCAATATGATTGAACAGGCAAAACGAAAATACCCTGATTTAGCCTTTCATGTTTGTGATGCCATTCAGTTACAATTTGTAGAAAAGTTCGATGCGTTTTTTTCTAATGCCACCTTACATTGGATCCACCCTCCAGAAAAAGCTTTGCAAAACATATACACCTCTCTCAAACATGGGGGACGCCTTGTAGCTGAATTTGGTGGAAAAGGAAATGTTCAAACGATAACAAAAGAATTAGTCTTGCAGTTTGAAAAAGTTGGAATCCCATTTCCATACGAATCGTTTCCCTGGTATTTTCCTAGTATTGGAGAGTACACAAGTCTAATGGAGCAAGTGGGCTTTCGCGTTATGTTTGCCCAACACTTTGATCGTCCAACACCATTGGACGGAGAAAACGGAATCCAGCAGTGGCTTCAGATGTTTGGTGGAACAATGTTTGAAAATATACAGGAGGATATTAAGGAAACCATTATACAAAATGTTCAACAACAGTTAAAAAACACCCCTCTTTATCAAGATGGACATTGGTTAGCAGATTATAAACGAATTCGAGTAATTGGTATAAAGGAGTAGTTTAAGAATCTTAAAAAATAAACCTAAAAAAGAGGATGTCCTAAAGGTCATCCTCTACTTAAAATCACTATATTCCATACTCATACACTTCTTCTATATTTACCATATTACTGTACTGATGCAATCTTACCTTGAAAAGATTTAAAGGGTCTTCAAATAGCTCTGAATTGGTTCTTAATTCAGCTAACTTTCTTTCATTGTCCACAACGAGTGCTTGAACGGTTTTCTCCTCTTGAACTAGTACATCGAACGGTTGTTTGAAAAACGCTTTAATGTCCCGATCTAGTGATTGTCCAAAAAGATCAAACGGGATGAAGAACTTTGTCATAATGGACTTTGTCACATCTTCATAGTCATGATTTTCAATAAATTTCTTGAATTGATTTTTTAAAAATAATTGATTTTGTTGAAGTGCCCCTAGTATTTTCCCTGCGCTTTTTAGGAACATTTGGGACGGCGATTGCCAATTTAATATATTTTCATTCTCCAACTGTGCACGCACCGTCATCCGCTCACCATCACGATGCCAATCATCTAAAATTTTATAGTCACAATCGAATTTCAATCGCTCTTCCCCGTACATAAAATTAAACCCGTCACACATATCATTTAAAAAATTCTGAGCTTGGTCAAACTCCTCTTTTGAAGTTTGAATCCACTCTTGAAAAGAACGATGAACGAGCGGCAAAGTAGTATGCTGTAAGTAGTTCTGTACCCTTTCATTCATGACCTGATTTAATTTATCATGCATCGTCCGAAAATCGCTTTCTTCTTTAATAATATCCGTACATTCCCTCAAAATATTCGGGATTTTCTCCATTAGTTCTTTTTTTATTTCGTCAAATATTTGGCTATAGGAAGTTGTGAGTTTATTTGTTTTATCCTCTTCTAAATCTTTAAGTTGATGAATCGCTCCATTAAGTCTTTCCTGCATATCCTGATTCCAATGAATACGGTCCATATAGTCATTTTCAATATCTGTTCGTTGTTGCCACATGGAGGAGACCAACATTTGCAAGTAGTACAGTATTTTTTTCACACGTGAGCTTTCCTCAATGGAAAAAGACGAACTCACCTCTTCTAGATCTTGTAAAAGTTGACGTTGATTATTTTTCGTAAACGTTCTTAATGGTGCATCTTTAGCGTATTCCTTTATTGTTTTCTCCGTTTCCTTCACTACTTCTTCTACTTTATCAGAAGGAATCGAATCAATATTTAGGAAAAAGTGGATTGGTATATCACGGGAAATCTCCTTTGTTTTCTTTATCACTTCACACTTTTGTTCATTCAGTGGTGTCTCAGCATTTAATAAAAATAATACTTGATCTGCGAAAGGAATATAGCGGAATGTTTCCTGCCAATCAACATGTTGATCAAGTTCAGGAGTATCCACTAAGGTTAATGCATGCTTCTGTAAGAAATGATTGGGAAGTTTAAAATCAAACAAGGATTGTTCAATGTTCTCCGCGTTTTCAATCGTGTCGTAAAATTCAGATAACCCCGAAATATCCCGTTCATATGTATAGGTCATTTCACGGATGTCAATATCATCAAAATCACTATACATCATTATTGCTTTAGAGGGGAAATCTCCCATCACTTGATCCCCAAATAACATTTGAAACATGGAAGGTTTCTTCGACGGTTCAGTTCCGATTACCATCAGATGCTGCGTTTGAAAATTAGCAAGTTCCTGAATTAGCCATCTTAATCGGGTATCCGTTTCTACACGTTGGTTTCCAGCCCATTCCTGAATGGATTCAAATACTTGAATACATTTCTCTAACGCTCTCTTTTCCATTCCCCCACGGCGTACCAATTGTTCGGCATTATAGACACTTGCCTCACTAATGGTCGAAGGAAACACTTCATTCCATGCTATTAGAGCTGAAGAAGCATATAATCGCTGTTCATCATCGGTTATTTTAACCCAGGCAGATAAAAGGTTTGGCATTGCCTCTTTCAAATCACCAATCGGATAAACTCCTTGTAAAAGCTCATTATACGTTTCTCTGTAAAGCAAAGGTAAGTGATTCCAGACATCATCTTGTTGGAGGTCAAGCTGTAAAATTAATTCATTCATATTCCAAAGCCAAGTAAAGGACAAGTTCTGATGCTTATATTCATCCCAGATAGCAATGATCAAATCTTCAAAACGATGCTGATCCAATTTATAAAGGATTATTAACATTTCCTTATATTCAATCGGTTGTAAATGACGCACTCTCCCCTCCCTAACATAGGATTTAAAGAGATCGAACCAAGAAAGAGATTCTGTTCGAATTGCTTCCTCCATCGCTAGTTTTACCGCATTCACCCAATCTGAATTCTCCTCAAAAAAAGTGCGAGCGATCGTCGTAACATTAGGATAATCAGGATTTAATGAAAGGGCTTTTTGGATCGTATCATTTGCAAAATGTTGCCTTCCTTCTTTTATATACAAAGTAAATAATTGCAAAGCGATCTCCGACTGAAGGGTAGAATTATCTGTCTTAATGGATTTATATAATTCTTCCGCATTCGTAAACATCCCTAATTCAAAATAGGCATCTCCCATATTCTTTCGAGCCCACCCTTGAAGCTCGTTCTGAATTTGGCCCCATTTAAAAATGGCCGTCTCATAGTCTTTATGATGATAATAGACTTCACCTTGTGCAAATCGAATATAGGACAAGTCAAATCTTTCTTTTTCTTGTTCCTTGAAATAGGCGTCCCCAAGAATTGCAACAGGATGATCTCCCTCCTTTCCCTCTAAAAACGATATGTAATACTCTTTATAAATCAGCTGTTCCTCCAATTTCATAAAGAATCCCCCGTTATTCAAAATAGTTATTTGTCCGTAAAAAAGATGATCTTATTTAAATATTCTATCAAACTTATATAATGAAACAATATCAATGAATCGACATTATCCGTTTATTTGTTCAAAAATATAATAATGACAAGAATATGACAAGCCTCCCCTATCTAACCACTCCTTTCATTCCTACTTCAGAACTAAGCGGTTCTTCCTAGAAACAGAGTAACTTCTATCCAAATGATAAATTTCCCCACTCCATACAGAAGAAAGTCATTCTATCTACCTAACCTTATTCACTTCATCTAAACCATATGGATTAAAAATAAGATATTATTCTTATTCACTTCAAAAACATATCTATAGCAGGATAAATTAAAACCATATTTTTGAAAATAAAAGTAAACTTGGGTTGTGAATCATGTAATTTTATAGAGAGAATTTTAAAAATGACACTTTTAGTCATATGGGTAAGCCAATCAAAAAAGGGAATTACGTAATGAGAGATTACTTTCTAATGAAGGATATGAAGATTTTACTATCAGTGGGGGATGAAGAGCCCCCACTGAATGAAGATTTCGTCTTACACGAAACGAACTTTTTCTCCTAATGGAATTCGAGTTGTTTTAAAGGCTGGTGCTGCCGCCTTTCCTAAAGCAATTAACACGATTGGAAAATAGCGTTCAGGAACATCGAATCTTTCTGCAAATTTCGCTTTATCAAAGCCCCCCATCGGGACAGTATCATATCCTCTATCTTTTGCAATAAGCATCAATTGCATTGAAATGAGCCCGGCATCAAAGGAAGCAATATTTTTGCGAATTTCCTCTGAAGCATTCGGGTAAGCGTTTTTCGAGCTCGCGATTAAGCGTTCCATGTTCGCTTTATCCATAAATCCCGCTTCATAGCTACTGCGATACACTTGGTCAATGTTATGATACATTTCTTTATCACCAAGTACCGCAATAACAGCTGATGATGTTTCAACTTGTTCTTGGTTCATGGCAATCAGCCTTAATTCTTTTTTCACTTCTGGGTCATCGATTACAATAAATTCCCAAGGTTGTAGGTTGCTAGAAGATGGAGCTAATGTCGCTTCTTGAAGCATCCCCAATATTTCTTCACGAGCAATTTTAACCGTTGGATTATATTTTCTCACCGAATGGCGTTCCTTAATAATGGTGGATAAATTAGACATAAATTGATTCCTCCTTTATTTAACTTACCTTAAGTAAGTACAAAATATAGCTTACTATTAGTAAGTATAATTTATCAAGGAATAACTTCTATGATATGATAAAAAAAATAATAAAAAACAGGGGTTTTTATAATGGAAAATTCAAAACAAGTCCATTGTTCAGAAAAAGAGCAGCAAAATATGTGCAATGAATTCCATGATACCATTGAATTTATCGGGAAACGTTGGATAGGTGTAATCATTTATCATTTGTTAGAAGGCCCTAAAAGATACCATGAACTCATGACAGCCATCCCCGGTATATCTGACAGACTCCTGACTGAGCGTTTAAAGGAACTGGAAAATTCCGGATTAGTCATTAAGAAAGTCGTTGCCTCTTCCCCAAAGAAAGTTGAATACGAGTTAACCAAGTTGGGAATGGAGTTTGATATTGTGATCGAGGCCATCGTGAAGTGGGTGAAGAAAAACAACGAAGACAAGTGATGACAACTCATCTTCGTTGTTTCCTACATTATTTACGATCTTTCATCCACTCTGGTTTTCCAAATCCTTTGAATCCTTCATCGATTACTTTTTCGAATTCAGCTGTCAAATAATACCCTAGATCCTCGTGAATGGGGTTATTGGCATTATGTGGATATAGGTTTTTTCGCTTTCAATATGATTTTCCTCTTTAAAATGAGCCATAATAAAAAAGAGAAGTCTCTTCAAATAACTCCTCTAAACGAATTAATCTTCATCCTTCACATCTATATCTTCCGGTATCGGCTCACTCAAAATTTCTTCTACGAGTTTTCTGTAATTTTCCATTTGCTCGATGTGAGTGGTGAATTGGTCCTTATTGATTAAAAACTGTTCTCCATCATGAATTGCTCGAATTTTCTTTTGGTATACTAAGCTTTCAATATAGGATTCTGGAAACTCTAAGTATTCTGCAGTTTCTTTTATCGTTAAGTACATTCGCTTTCATATCCTTTTAGTGAAATAAAAATTGGAAGTAAACAGTCATAATTGTGCTCATTTTATAGCTTTCGTAGGCATTCTTTATTCTTCCATACATCTGAAAAAAAGCAATGATTCTGTTCAAAAAAAATTATTTAAACCAGCCTTTTTTCTTCGATTGTGTAATTGCCTCGATTCGATTTTTCACCTCTAACTTATCGAGGATGGCAGAAATATAATTGCGAACGGTCCCTGCTTTAATACTTAAAGTATCGGCAATTTCTTTCGTGCTTTTTCCGTCTGCAACGAGTTCCAGCACTTCTTTTTCCCGAACAGTTAGAGGGTTTTCTTCACTATAAATATCTTCGATTAGTTCTGGTGCATAGATTCGTTTTCCTGCCATAATGCTGCGAATGGAGTCGGCCAATTCGTCACTTGGGCTATCTTTTAATAAATAGCCACTAACACCGGCCTTTAATGCCCGTTGAAAATATCCTGAACGTGCAAATGTTGTTAAAATAATGATTTTGCATGGATGACTTTGCAATTCCTCCGCTGCTTCTAGCCCGCTCTTTCCGGGCATTTCAATATCCATCATACAAATATTAGGTTGGAATTTCCGTACAAGTGCTATCGCCTCTTCTCCATTAGAGGCCTTTCCGACCACTTTCATATCCTCTTCTAAATCGAGTAATGAACCGAACGCCCCTAGTAGAAGCTTCTGGTCTTCAGCAATAACGATTGTAATCAATCCTCTCATTCCTCCTTATCCATTTGTTTCGCATCATTCGGCACTTTAATAATTAAAGTCGTTCCTTGCTCTGTTAATAACTCTATGCTTCCATTTACAAACTCCAAACGTTCCTTCATTCCCATTAGACCATTCCCGCTTTCACCTTTTCCCTTGAAAACACCATTATCTTTAATCGTGATGACCACTTCCATCCTCGTCTGTTCGATCGATATGGAACAATATGTTGCCTCACTATGTTTCACGACATTTGTTACAGCTTCTTTTAGACACATACTTAAAATATTCTCTGTTAATAAAGAAACATTGCGAAATGTAACTTCTTCAGGTACAGAAAAGGAAATTTCCGCAGCTGAAAATATTTGCTTCACTCGAACAAGCTCATCTTTCAATCGAATACCACGCATCGACGAAACCATCTTACGTACTTCGTTTAAGGCTGTTCTTGCAGTTTGTTGTACATCTTTTAACTCTTGTCGTGCTTGCTCGGGATTTTTATTAATTAACTTACGAGCTAAATCACTTTTCAACCCAATAAGCGAAAGTTTTTGCCCTAATGTATCATGAAGATCACGGGAGATCCGCTGTCTTTCTTCCAATTTAATTAATTCGGAAATCCTTTTATTCGCATCTTCCAACTTTTCCTCAAGTTGTCCCTTCTCTTTCCGATTATAAATGCTGAAAGGGAGTAGAATTACGCTGACCCAAATAATAATGACAAATGGCAGTTGCTTAAGAAACAATGCTTCATGTTGAACGATACTAAAATTGATGGAAACTGAGGTGATGATGAGGTGGATGAAATATAATGTTAGAAAAGTCTTGCGTTCCTTAATATTTCCGATAAAGTAAGCTAGGAAAAAGGCAAAGTAAACATAGCTGAAAAGGCTCGTTGACGTAACCGAGATCCCAATTAAAATAAAGGTCCATACATAAACAGGCCATCCTTTAGAAATAAAGGCAATTCGATAGAAGATGAAAAATAAAATAGTTAGAAAAACTCCTACAACAATCTCTACCGTTGAAGAAGACTGAAAGATAAAATAAAATGGCAATATGCAAAGAATTGCCCAAATATATGGTGAAATACCGTTCCCTCTTTGAATCATTAAATACTTTTTTAACATATAAGAACCTCATTCTTATTCAACAAATTCCAGCACTACCTATTATCATACCACTTCTTCTCTTACGACTATAAACAAAGAATATCCATTGTTGAAGTCGCAAGAGAAGACCTTTATTAATTTTGTTGTTTTGTCTGAAATGTCATTCTCTTTAATTTCATTAATTTTTTTACTTCTTTAAATCCAACAAATTGCTTTTCTTTTTCATCCCATAAACGGAATTTAAGCGAACGCAAGCTTGTCATTAACGTGATGGTCGGAACGTTCTGTAAAGGTTCGGAATGATTATGGGCTGCTTCAAGCTTATAATTCGGCACTCGCGGACTTAAATGATGGACATGGTGATAACCGATATTCCCTGTTATCCATTGTAAAGCTTTCGGAAGTTTATAATAAGAACTTCCCTCAACAGCTGCCTTCACATACTCCCAATGTTCATCCTCTTCAAAATACGAGTCTTCAAACGTATGCTGCACGTAAAAAAGCCAAATACCGAAAGCTCCTGAGATCATAAAAATAGGAACCTGTACTAATAAGAACGACTGCCACCCAATAGTGTAACAAAGTAACGCAATGATGAATACAATCACTATATTTGTCATATACGTATTCATGCGTTCTTTTTTCTTTGCCTCTTTTCGGTTAAAGCGATTCGTAATCAAAAAGACATAAATAGGACCTAAAATGAACATTACAAACGGATTTCGATAGATGCGATAGCTGATTTTTAGCCATAGCGGCGCTGAAACATATTCTTCTACCGTCAATACCCAAATATCACCCGTGCCACGCTTATCTAAATTCCCGCTTGTTGCATGATGAACAGAATGGCTATGTTGCCATTGATAATACGGAAAAAGTGTCAATATTCCGGAAATCGAGCCGAGAATTTTATTCGCTTTTCGACTTTTAAAGAAGGAGTAATGACAACAATCATGAAAAATTATGAAAATTCGTGTCAAAAACCCTGCTGCGACAGTGGCAAAAACTAATGTAAGCCAATATGAATAAGAAAGGCTTTCATAAGCCAAATACCATAGGAGGAAAAAAGGGAGAAATGTATTTAAAATCTGCCGAATACTATTCTTTGTATCAGAATGTTCATAAGGAGCCATTTGTTTCCTTAACATCATTTGCTTTTGTTTAGTCATGGATTACCATTTCCCTTTCTTTTGTTATTATCAAAATTATATAAAAAAAGAGAAATCGTTTGCAGACATACGTGTCATATACAAAACATGATAAATGTCATGGTTGCACTGTTAAAATTAGTATTTATAATGTGTAAAATCTTAAGTAATCAAATTTGTTAAACTGTTAAGTAGTAATCGTGAAGTCGATATACGTTCATATCAAAAGGTGAATCCTAAACAACACTAGCTCGAAACTATTTTCTTCCTTTTTTTCCGTATCACTGCAATCACGAGTAGTAAAACCGGAATCAGGGTTTGGATAATAGTAGCATAAAAAGGAAAGATCTTGCTTATATAATTGGTAAGCTCCATTGAACTAGGCAATGACCAAAAGCTAAATTCAATGATTAAAATTCCTATTGGCCAAATCACAGGTCGATAATCTGAAAGGTTTAACCATTGGGCTGTACCGATCGCAACTGCGTAATAAAAAACAGCAATCTTTACAAAAGCTCCTACAATCCAAACAGCCATTGTGACGGACTCCAAATTTTCAAAAAAGTCAGCGGCACTTATGTATCGACTTACATCCATCAATGGATATACTTTAGAAGCAATAGTCGTACCAAATACAAGTAAAACGATCAAATTCACTATAGTTAGTGTGACCGAAACAGCCAAAACTGTTATCATCCCATACTTCATCCCTTTTGCCTGTTCTACTACTAATGGAAGGAGGAAAATAACAAGAAAGAATTCTGTAAACCATCCCATTGGGACAATAGCCCCCTTAATAGGAGGCATCAACCCATCTTCCAAAAAAGGAAGAAGATTTCCGAAATCAAAATCATTGCTTAATAAGATGATTAACGTAATAATGGGAAGAACAAACAACGGAAATAACAATTGAGCCATACGCCCCAATACCTCTAATCCCGCGTTCACAACAAAAGCGCAAAGAAGAACCATCAAGGACATCACCACACTGATGGGGGTTTGAAAAAGAAAAGAACCAACAATAAATTCACCGTAGGATCTGACAATTTGGCCAGTTATTTGAACATAAAAAAACAAAAAGACAAACCCCATTATTTTCCCGATATATCGGCCCAAAATTTCCTCACTGATTTGAATAATGGTTAAATCGGGATATAATTTATTCAATCTCACGGCAATAAAAACGGTTGCAAATCCCATGATGGAAGCGATAACGGGAGAGAGCCATAAATCATGACCAGCATGTTCCGCTGTGATGCTTGGTACAGATAGAATACCTGTCGCTACAATCGTCGGGTACATTAACATCATCATCTGCAGGGAGGAAATTTTGCCTTTCGCCATCATGATCTCCTTTCTATACACATATTGACTTCATTATCCATCATGACCGTTACGTTTCCATAAAGCGTGCAAATGGCTTAAGAAGGGCTTCTATCCATGTTAAAGGCCCTCCCATATGCGGAAGATCAAACATGGACAGTCCCCATCCGATGACAAGTAACATGAAAAAAGCTATTTTGTCTTTAGCAGGATTCTGTTTCACTTTTGGCCATTGAAATAAGATGATCACTACGATAATGACCGCTGTACCCCCAAATGCCTCCCATCTCATTTAAAATCCTTCCTCCTCTATTCCCTTCGACTTATGAATTATCCCTTTTCTGCGAACATGTGCATCTATATCAAGTTCCACTTCGACTTCTGGAAATACCTCTTCCCAACGTTTGGCCACCTTTTTCCACTCTTTAGGATACTTTCGATGAAACTCCTTCCCGAAGTTTAAAATATCCGCTTTTAATTTATGCTGCGATAATCGTATAGCCGTATTGATTCGTTTCTTAATCGCTTCTTGGTAAGATTTTTCTATCTCCTTGATTGTTTTGGAGTCTATAATACTTACATCCATTCGATTTTGTACTGCTTCCCCTTCTGTTTTAATCTTCACCGTCATTTTCCACTTTCCATTCTTAATTTTTGGAATCATATTGATATGAGCGGATACAGGATTTAAAGAGACATCTCCTTCTATATTTTTTGGATCTACTGTAACCGTGTATTCCTTTATTTCATCTCGCAACCATAATACTCCCCTTGTATTTTTTTCTGAGATTTTCCCAATCATTTTCCCCTTTTTTAATACGGCAGAACCGAATATTTTGAGAAACTCTGGGTTTTCTTGACCACTCTTTTTTCCTTTGAAAGTCACGAGATAAGGAAGAGCTGAAGACTCGCTTTCGCTCTTAAGCATTTCATCTAAATTCTGTAATGTTGCCTTTAATCCAACACGTAAATCAGCTAACTCCCGAACCCCCTCTGCAGAATGACGTTCTAAAACCGCCTTTAAATCAAGAATATGCTTCGCTTTTCCTTGGCTGACAAATACATAAGCTCTCTCTCTTGGCTGTGGGTGGCGCAGTAAGAAATCCAAATGATCCTTGATTCCTTCTTTCGCAACCTTTTCACTAAAAATAAACACTTTGCACTGTCCCCAAAAGATTCGACGGGGTAATTCACTTTGAATTTTCGATAAGGCATCTGCCATATTTTTTCCTTTCTGTGTCACTACTAACGTAAGGGGACCTCCTCCTCCGCCTTGAGTGCCACCACCACCACTACTTATTGAACTAGGGACAAAAACTTGCAGTGAAAGTTCAATCCCCTTCCCTTTCCTTTTATCAATGGCTGTTCCTGTGACAATCGCAATATCATTAATCTCCACTCGATCCCAACATCCACTTAACAAAAAAATCGACATGCAAAAGACGACAAAGAAAGGAACGTGTTTCATAAAGTAATATTTATTTTTAGCCTTCACCATTGGTGATCACCTTCAGCTTTAATTTTCCGCTTCCCCTCCTCGTTTTGGACTGGGAGCAAGACTCGCAGATTGACGATATTCATTAGACTCCCCAGTAAGATGTGGACGTTGATCCATCATCCATAATGGAGATTTCCACAGCACATCTTTTAGTTCAATCCCCTTCATTGGTGCTAATGGAGATAAGTAAGGTACTCCAAAGGAACGTAAGGTGCATAAGTGAATGGCAATTGCCAGAACCCCCATCATAATACCTAGTAATCCTAATGTACCAGCAAAGAAAATGATCGGAAAACGAAGCATTCGGATTGTCGATTCAGCAACATATCGAGGCATCATAAACGAAGCGATTCCTGTAATGGCTACAACAATGACCATTGGTGCTGAAACTAATCCCGCCTGCACAGCTGCTTCCCCAATGACAAGTGCCCCCACAATACTAACGGCGGATCCAATTTGTTTTGGCAATCGGATTCCTGCTTCTCTTATGGCCTCAAAGGTGATTTCCATAATGATCGCCTCTACTATGGCAGGAAAAGGGACGGCCTCCCTTGAAGAGGATACACTAAGCAATAAGGCGCTAGGAATCATCTCTTGATGAAACGTCAAAACAGCTACGTACAATGAAGGAAACAAGAGGGAGACAAAAAGAAATCCATAGCGTAACCATCTTGTCATCGTAGCAATCATAAAGCGTTGATAATAATCCTCCTGTGATTGAAGCAATGAAAAAAAGGAAATGGGAGCAATTAATGAAAAGGGAGTTCCCTCAACTAAAATAAGGACACGTCCCTCTAACAAATTTGCACAGGCAATATCAGGTCGCTCCGTTGATAACACTTGAGGAAAGGGGGAATACGGATTATCCTCAATCATTTCCTCAATATATTCACTTTCCAAAACACCATCAATATCAATGCGTTTCAGCCGATTTGTTACTTCTTCAATTAATGTCTGATCAGCAAGTCCCTCTATATAAGCAATAGCTACAGTCGTTTTCGTATACTTCCCAATTTTCATTGTTTGTAATTTTAATGCAGGGCTCTTAATAATACGTCTTAGTTGAGAGGTATTGATCTGTAGAGATTCATTAAATCCTTCACGAGGGCCCCTAATACCTGACTCAGCAACAGGTTCTTCAATACTTCGCTTTTCCCATTGGGCCAATCCTAAGGAAAAGCCATCCCCACCTCCTTCATATAGAAGGATCGGATTCCCAGATGAAATGGATTCAACACATTCAGCTAACCTCGTCACTTTAGACATCTTCGTTAAAGGCAGTTTATTTTTAATTAACTCTTTTGTTTGCTTGGATTCACTGCCGATTTCCGATATGAGCGGGGTAAGAACAAATTTCTCGATTCCTTCGGTGTTTGAAATCCCTTCAATATAGATAATCATCGCTCTTGTTTCCCCAAAGATTAGAAAAGGATGAAAAGTAACATCGGAACAATTTTCATAGATAGATCGAAGTGCTTCAACGTTTTGATTGAAATCTTTTTGAAGGAGATCCTGTAGGTTGGAAGCAGAAATCTGATCATGATTTTGTTTTGATTTCTGCTTTACTTTTGATTTTCCCAATAACTTACTTACATTACGAATCAAGTTAATCCCCCCATCTATCTCCTTTTCCTATGTTTTGTCATTCTGGTTGTTTTATACAATCAAACTTATGTGATTTAGGAATGGAAAGCGCTCTTTCTTTTCCGAATAGTAGCTAAGACAAGTAAAAACAGTGGAATCGATGTTTGAATTATAAAAGCATATAAAGGAAAGGTTCTATTTAAATACGATTCAAGATCCATCGAACTATTTACCGACCAAAAACTAAATTCGATGATCAGAATTCCTATTGGCCAAATTACAGAACGATAATCCTTTAAGTTCAACAACTGAGCTGTTCCGATGGCAGCTGCATAATAAAAAACAGCGGTCTTCACAAATGCCCCACCAATCCAAACAGCCATCGTAACAGACTCCAAATTCTCGAAGAAATCAGCTACACTAATATATCGACTAACATCCATCAACGGATAAACTTTTGAGGCTGTTGTTGTGCCAAACACAAAAAGGACGATCAAGTTTACCAAAACTAACGTGATCATTACGATCAAAACCGAAACCATCCCGTACTTCATTCCTTTTTCTCGGTCTACTAAAAATGGAAGGAGAAAAGCAATAAGAAAAAATTCTGTGAACCATCCCGCTGGGACAATAGCGCCCTTGACAGGAGGCATAATTCCATCTTCTAAAATTGGAAAAATATTTAGAAAATCAAATTCAGGACTTAGAAAGATAATTAAAAGGATCAGTGGCAATGTAAAAAGGGGGAAAAGTAATTGAGTAATTCTACCTAACACTTCCAATCCACCATATACAGCGAAAGCGCAAAGAACCACCATCGACACCATAATCACGCTAATTGGGGTGTTAAATAGAAAAGATCCTACAATGAATTCACCATATGATCTTACAATTGTGCCGGTCGTTTGAACATAAAAGAATAAAAATAGTCCCCCAATAACTTTTCCTACATAACGGCCAATAATTTCCTCACTTATTTGGATAATCGTTAAATCCGGATATAATTTATTTAATTTTACTGCAATATAAACGGTTATAAACCCGATGACAGATGCCAAGATTGGAGACATCCATAAATCATGCTTGGCATATTTCGCCGTGATACTTGGAACATCTAGAATACTTGTTGCTACGATTGTTGGATATAACAACATCATCATCTGAAGAGAGGAAATTTTCCCTGTTTCCATCACCTGCTCCTTTCTCCAAACAATTTGACACGATCACGCTCCATATGTATCTCCCTCTTTTTTCTACCATTCCTCTAACTTATGTATTTCTCTACTTAGGATGTTTTATACGATTGATCCAAAATCAAATCCTAAGGGAAAACGGATGAAAGCTTCTTAATATTCCATATAAATGTATTCACACCTTTTGAATAATGAGAAAAGGGTTCTACTTTGGGAAGCTGAATTCCTAATGACTCGAAAAGTGTATGACCTTTAAATTCTACTTTTACTTTTTGCAGTGGCCAAAGACTATGATGGATTTCCCCACAAAATACGTCGCACCCATTTGTACTGAATAAACAATACCTCTCAATAAGCCAATGATCGAGTGTGTCTTTTATTGCATGGAATGGTCCTTGTAATGGTGTATAGGAACCTTTAGAAGTGAAGAGATTGTTCACGCTTTTTTTACGTAAACTATTAAAATAAATTGTATCCCCCTTTTGCTGAAATGAATATGTGAAGGATGGTAAGGCAACCGGAACCATCTCTTGGCAATCGTATATGATACCCAGTCATCGACATCTAAAGACAAAAAGAATACACCTGGTTTTCCTTTATGATGAACATATGTCCTTTGACATTGATTTCGGGAAATGGAGGGATGATAGAGATCAATCGGAATCCGCGTGGGTAGACTCCTTCCATTAAAAATACGACGACACCGATCCAAGCCGTCCCATTAAAAGTGTCAATTTGTAATGACTCTGGAATATGTCGACGCAGTTTATCCGGTGAAATAGGCCAATGAAGAAATAAGAGATTACTCCAAGTTTGACGCATGATCCATCTTTTTGAAGGGATGGGCCATATCATGATTGAAATAGTCCACGAAGTTCATCTCCTTTCTATTAACCAATTAACTTGCATAAAAACTGTTTCCTATATTCTTTGCCACATATGATTAAATTAATCACCCATTTTCTCTGTTTATAAGTAAAAAATGACGATTCCCCTAACATAAATTGCCTCTATCTGGAAAGTATAAATATTAAATAACTATGTTGATATTGGAGTAGGAATCATATGTTAACAATAAGCGTGATAATACTTGGAATGGTCACTCTGCTAGTGCTTCTACTTTTATTTTTCCTTTTTGCTTGGCGTTGGATGATGAAAAAAATCGTAAAACAAATGGGAAAAATCATTTTAACCGATAGCTATCAAGAAAATATTATGGAGTTGTTACCAGGGATCCGGCATGTAGGGTTTCAAAATATTCTTGAAAACAGTCTACGTGCAGAATCCGGAGATGTTCTCCATCGTCCACTCGGTTCTTCAAAAAAATGGCCTCATTTTGATCCGATCACCTTCATCCCTGCACAGACAACCCCCTTTCCCATTAGCGGAGATGAAAATGTTGATATGAATGTGACGATTGGTCCCAAGGCGAAGAAGCCATTAAAAATTAAAATACCACTTATGATCAGTGGAATGGCCTATGGAATCGCGCTGAGTGAAGAAACCAGACTTTCATTAGCGACAGCAGCTAAAAATACTGGAACAGCGATTAATTCTGGTGAAGGAGGAATTTTACCTGAAGAATTAAGTACAGCAGATAAGTTCATCTTGCAATTTTCCAAAACAGAATGGTCAAAAGAGGAATCAACTATTAAGCGTGCAAACATGATCGAAATTAAATTTGGACAAGGTGCACTCGTCGGGATGGGCGGGAAGATTTCTCCTAACAATTTAACAGGACGTGCTCGTGAAATTATGGGACTAGGGGAAAATGAAGATGCTACAATTTTTGAACATTTTTTTGAAAATCAAACATTGAAGGAAATGAAAGAGCTAGTGGGAGAGCTTCGGAATTTAACGGGTGGAGTCCCGATTGGAGCAAAAATTGGGGCTGGGGGGAAAATAGAGAAAGATATTGATCATTTACTTGAGATCGGAGTAGATTATATTGCCATTGATGGAGGTCAAGCAGCAACATTTGGCGCCCCCCCAGTTTTATCGGATGACTTTGGAATCCCAACCTTACATGCACTTGTGCGAGCAACCCAACATCTTGAAAAACTACAAATGAGAAATCAAGTTAGTTTAATTATATCTGGTGGCCTTTTCACTCCTGGACATTTCCTAAAAGTTCTGGCCCTTGGAGCTGATGCCGTTTACCTTGGATCTGCCTTATTATTCGCTGTCTCTCATGGTCAAAACTTAAAGGCACTCCCTTTTGAACCACCTACACAAGTGATTTGGAATAGTGGGAAATACAAAGACCAGTTTAATATTCAAGAAGGGACTGAATCGGCAGAGAAGTTTTTAACAGCCAGTACGGAGGAAATGAAAATGGCGTTAAGAGCTATGGGAAAACGTTCATTAGCAGATCTATCGAAAAATGACTTAGTATCATATGATGAATTAACTGCCAAAATGGTGGGCATTCCCTTTTCATTTGAACCTTGGAAAAAGGAGCAAGAAAAAGATTCTCCCAACTGACAGAGAAGAGTCTTTTTCTTGTTGATTGGAATTCGAATAATATCAAACCTTTCTGCTAAGTCTAACGACGCGAATCTCACGTCCATCGTCATCTTTGAAAAATACCACTCGATGCTGTTTTTTGGAACGAGATTGGATGGAGCCCAGTAGACAAGTGATGTCTTGTGTGACGTTTGAGTCCTTCTGTGACAGGCGTTGTAACGACCTTTTACTGGATAACTCCACGTTTTCTATTATCCGAATCACGAAATCTTGTCCTTCTTCGAGAAAGCGATCGATTCGTTGAATTTTATAATAGGCGCGATCTTCTACTAAAATGAATCGAGAATCGGCAAGTTGTTCCCCCATGGGTCCATCGTGTGTCAGACCAGTGGATTCAACGACTTTCAAAGGCATTTGCGTCTCTGATGAAAAACTCACATGAAGCTTAATGCCTAAGCGTTCGACGTGATAAACGGCCCAAGGAAGTCGCGTTTTTCCGACAGTGATCATGGTGGAATCCACCAGAAGCAGGTGTTTAGGCATGTTCAACGTTCGACGAGTCGCTCAGTTACATTTACGAACGTATAAATCAAATACTTTCTTCATGAACTTAAAATCAAGCTGTCCCATCTTTTTCGAAAGAATGGAATAGTTGACATCGACCAGACCAACTGAAGATCCGACATCGGCACAGTAACGTAAGCTTAACACTCACAGGCAGCCGCCATCACAAGATACTGGGTCAACGTCTTCGCATTCAGTTTTCGTGCGTATCTTCATACCCAACAAGCTCAATCAATGTTTTAGCTCTTCATCAGAAATAAATTTTTGAATCAAATTCGGGAACATGGTATTCTGTTTCATAGGGACCTCTTCTCGTTAATGTTTGGTCGTACTTACATTTTACAAGAAGATGTCCCTATTTGACGTTTTTTATGGAAGATTATGCATAATCAACACGCGTGATGAGAATCCAGTCATGTGTGGATAACATTAGCGAAATTTCTAAAGAGTACTAATTGGATGGGAGATATTATTTTAATAACAACAAATTTCCGACATAAAATCAGTATTTGCACACTTCAAATTTAAGATTTGAGAGGTGAGAAAAATGACTAAAGAAATAAGTTTTCTGAATAAGGATATTTACCTTTTGATAATAAGGGTGAGTCTTCCCCTAATAATAGCATCAATAGTCACATCAATTGTTCAGTTAGCTAATGTTGCATTTATGGGGAATTTAGGGTCAGAAGAAATTTACGTTAGATCATTGTATACCCCCTTTGCATTCTTATTAATAGCATTAATTGAAGCATTCCAAATAAGCAATCAGGTATCAATAGCTAGATTAAATGGAGAAGGAGATATTGAAGGAATAAAACAGAATATTTTTTCTTTTGTCTTACTTAGTATTGCTATTTCATTAGCAGTTTGGATTATCATCTATTTTTTATCCCCTTATATAGCTAAATATTATAATGTGCCAGATGATGTAGCTAAAAAATTCATAGACTTTTTAACTTTGATGTTTTTAGTAAATATCCTAGGTATTGTTGCAATGGTATTATCATCTAGTTTACGAGGAATAGGGAAATTAGGTCTTTCAATGATACTTAGCATAGGTTATGCACTGCTGAATATAACACTTGTTTATATGTTTTCTTTCCACTGGAATAAAGGTGTATTATCGCTTGTTTATGCTAACTTAATAAGTTCTTTAACATTATGCATTGTTTCACTCATAATACTAATGAAACTTAACCTAATAAAGATAAAAAAGCAGTATTTTATGTTAAGCCATAAAGGTCTTTTTTTCCTTAAGGTAGTAGGTATACCAATTTTCATTTCTTATATCATAATCTTTTTAAGTAACTTCTTTTACAATAAAATTATTGAACCTTTTGGTCACTCCACTTTATCAGGCTTCAATGTAGGGTACTATGTTCAAACATTTGCTATTATCCCTGCTATTGCAATCGGGAGTGCACTAGGAATAATTATTAATAATAATATAGGTGCAGGAAAGTTATATTATCCAAGAGTCTACCAGATTATGAAAAAAGGTACTCTATTAACTTTAATATTCTATATCATAATGTCTGCATTAATCTTCATATTTAAAATGAACATTGCTCAATTAATGCTGATTGATGAGGCATCCATTAAGCAAGCCGTATTATTTCTAAAAATAGTAGCCCCAACCTATATATTCTTTGGTGTAGTGCTAATGACTATTACAACACTAGAGCAAATTAATAAAGGGTATCTAGCACTTACTTTAAATAGTGTTTATTTTTTGACTATTATTATAATTGGTTGGTATCTAACAATTAAGTATAACCGAATAGATTATTTATATTGGACAATATCAATTACGAATATCACTGGATTTATGAGTGTATTTTTTATCCTAAGAATGATGAAGAAGGAGTATAGTGGAATGCAAACATCCGATTCTAACAACTATGATTTTTACCGTTCATGATCAATTTAGGATGAAACGGAGGACGACCACCGCCGGAATAATGGGCAGCCAGTTGCTCATCAGGGATGGATTCGATCATCTCATCGATCACACGGGCGACATGATGTTCTGGGATGAGCCCTTCCACATCCAGAATGGTAAAGCTTCGGCGATTATTGTAGGGTTTAAACTTGGGGACAGTATGGATTTTGGTTACAAGGGGTTCCTCTATTATGTGTAAAATTTTACTCGGGGGTACCTGAGGCATATTTCTAGTCAAAAAAAGAGAAAGCACTCTATCATAAATGTATGCTAGACGGCAAATACATTGTAGAAAGAGGCTTTCTCATGGAGAAAATTATATCAAATATTTATAAATTAATAAAGAGTACAAGTAACCTGGTATGTGTCAAGTTTTTCTCTGTGTAGCTTTTACACCAATATTTTAAGCACTCTATTTTGTACACTTTTTACATCTACCGCGCTAACGCTTGGTGGCCTCGATTGATGGGCGTGTAGGTTGTCGTAGAATTTGTACCATACGAACCGTTTGCTTCACGTTTCTCTGCTTTCTGTCACTTCGATGATGTTGGCTCAAGTAAGCTTCTTGCAACGTTTTGTTTAGGATACCTTGAATGACATTAACCATGGACTCCCCACCTTCCTTTTTCAAAAGGTAGCAGTATCTACCTTCATTTCTCCTTTACAATCGTGACAAAATACTATCTAAAGGGTCAAAATTATATGGTGCAAATGTAGGTGGACAGCCTATTGGTTATAAAAAGTCAGTAACGTATTCTGTTAAATTCTAGTATCTAGAAAGGGTGAAGGATTTTATGAATACTAGTAGTATTAATTGGATGGATATAGCTTTTCAATTTGGTTGGTTAATTTTTTTAATCTCTCTGGTATTTTTGGTATATAAGATTATTAAATTTAGAAAAGAAAATAAACGTTCAAATGGTTAATTAAAATAGCGTTTAAGCGTCCAGACTCTCGTTTTAAGAGAGTCTTTTTGTTTTTTAAATGGGAAAGGGGGGGTTGTACTTACAAGTGATTAAAAGGCAAGTTGAGGCGTCTGTCAACGGTACCGGAATGGAGCGATAGCGAAATGAGGAAACAACCCCCACGTTAAATCAACTTTTCCCCGTTAGAAGAATAGTTGATTTCTTCTTTACTTTATGCCATCTTTCCATGATTTCATTTTTTCTTGATGTTAAAATAGATATTGCCTTCACTTTCTAATTTCTTTTTTAAAAGATTAATTGGTTTCTTTATTTCTTGTTATCAACTTTCCAAGATCTCATTTTTTCTTGCTTTGAACGGTACACGCACATTGCCTGCGGGTCAGCAATGCATGGTTGTCTCATATCAAGGTAGAAATGTAATTCTGCAATTTGTAACTTTAAAACAAGAAATAATGATTAGAAGAAAACATGAAAGGAGGAATTGTGCATATAAAGATTTCTTCAAATCTGGATATCCTCCTTTCTTCTAATCATTATAAAAATAAAGGTGGAATGGATTCGATTCAATACTAAGAGGGTCTGGGATAGATGAGTCTATCAACTCCTTATCCTCATTCCGGTACCGTTGACAGACACCTAAATAGCCCTCTTATCTCTCATAATCGCTTTGGCCATGTTTTAAAGACTTTTACTTGAGGTTAGCCCCCTCTAATAAGCATATCCCTCTCAAACTGCTTTGAAGTGTATTTCTCACCTGTAGAGCGCTTTTTCAGTACCTTTTGAGCATAGTCCAAGGCTCCCTCTTTAAATCGCTTCAGAAGCCTATTTTCCTTGTGTAAATGATCTCGCTCAGCTTCTAAATGCATCTTTTGCAAAACCAATTCATTTTTTTCATCCGTCAGCTGACGATTTTTTTGAAGAAACAGCTCCGATCCATTAGCCCTCGAAATCTTTCATCGGACATCGGAATGACCATATATTTTCCTGAAATTGGTGAAAGATAAAAATTGGGCAAGCTACGGGTATGGCATGCTATACCCCAAAAACGTTGTTTTTGTCTTGGTAGGATACTCCTACAACCTTTATACAAATAATGCTGTTGTTTTTTTCAAAACAAGCAGCATTATTTGTTGTCGCTTCGCTCGAATTTTAAAAAAAGGAATATTGCACAAAAATGGTGTCATGATTTTTCAGTATGTTTCACAATCGAGTAGAGTGAACGAATCGGAATTTTGATTCGTTCGACCCTCTCACACCACCGTACGTACGGTTCCGTATACGGCGGTTCAATAATT
>NZ_JAUSUC010000040.1 GCF_030813365.1 Oikeobacillus pervagus | reverse complement strand
GAATATATCCGAAAAGTACCAGTCTATACACTCAAATTATTGAACCGCCGTATACGGAACCGTACGTACGGTGGTGTGAGAGGGTCGAACGAATCGAAATTCCGATTCGTTCACTCTACTCGATTGCTAAGGAAACGATAAAATTTAGAACTGAGGATCCTCCTTTGTTGTCCATGTCTAACTTCGGCGCCTATCGGCTAGCGAATTTCTCCGTTTTCTCCCTACGATAAGTCAACTTCAGCTTGTAAAAGACCTCGCTCGCGTTTCCTTTATCTCAGACTAAACTTGCGAAATTCGTACGCTAGAGCTACGGCGCTTCCGCTTTTGTTCTGGGCAAAAGCTTATCCCGCCTTGGCAGTAAAACCCCCACTGAATGAAGTTTCACTTTATGTTTAGATAGGATCGTGTTAATATTTAAATAATTCAGGAATGAAAGCGCTTTATTTTTTCATACACTCTAATAGCTTCTTGTTGTAAAATGAAAAATAAGGGGGGAAGGTAGATGAGTATACAATTGAAAGCTGGTTTGTGGCAACATCAATCGTTAAAATTAGCCATGACACAACAATTAACTCAAGCGATTACGCTTTTACAGTATTCGACTCAAGAGTTAAAAGAGTTTTTAGAGGCGAAAACGATGGAAAATCCATTTCTACAATTAGAAACGAGGGAGTCTAGTGATAAGGTCCATCACTCCAATTATTCAGTCAATCGTACTCAACAAGATCATCATTGGATTGAGCATATTGCGGTTCAATCGAACACATTGCTAGATCATTTGCGTTTACAACTTTCCCATCTACGATCTACCGCTAAAGAGAGGAAAATTTTAAACTATTTATTTTATAATCTTGATGAAAATGGCTATTTAAAAATTTCTGTTTCAGAGGCAAGTTCTGTTCTTTCTTGTCGAGAGAAGGATATTGAGGAGATGATTCAGCTTATTCAACAACTAGAGCCGGCCGGAGTTGGAGCGGAGAACCTTCAGAGGTGCTTAATGCTTCAAATCGAACGTGATCCCAATGCACCTGCACTTGCCAAGGAGTTGATCCTGGCCCATTTCATTGAATTCGCAGATAAAAAATGGACGCGCTTAGCAAAGAAATTACAAATAGAAGTGAAGGACATTCAAATGGTAGCAGATTATATTCAAACACTTAATCCAAAACCAGGTGCCGCCTTCAATTCTGAAAAACCTCAATACGTTACTCCCGATATGTATGTTCAAATCCAAGATCATGAAATTAAGGTCCAACTCCTTGATGATGAATTGCCGAAGATTATTTTCCATGACCATTATTATGAAGAATTATCCCAATTAGAAGACCAACAAGTCATTCAGTTTTTAAAAGAAAAACAGCAAGACTATGAATGGTTGATTAAAAGTTTAGATCAGCGAAAACAAACGATATTAAAAGTTGGACTTCTCATTGTAAAAAAACAAAAGCCGTATTTTCTGAAAGGTCCCACCCATTTATTACCGCTGACGATGCGTGAAATTGCAGATGAATTAGGTGTTCATGAATCGACTGTGAGCCGTTCAGTTAGAGGGAAATATATGCAGACTCCTTATGGAACAGTTGAATTAAAGACCTTTTTTTCGAATCGAATCCCATCATCAGAAAGAGAAGAGAATAGATCGACTCAACAAGTAAAAAACCAATTATCCATCATCATTAAACAAGAAGATAAATTAAAACCATTGTCAGATCAGGAAATATGTAATAGATTACAAAAAGAGGGTTTTATAGTCTCCAGAAGAACAGTGGCGAAATATCGCGAGCAGTTAGGCATCCCATCCTCGACGAAAAGAAAAAGATATGCCTAATCAAAAAAAAGGAGAAGTCATCATATTTATCTATTGAACTTGCAGAATATAAATGGAAAGGTGCTTTTATTGTGATGGAAGTCTTTTTTTACACGAGAAAAAAATGTCCACTATGTGAAGAAGCCAAACTGAATTTACAGTTAGTAAGTGAAGATATCGAGATTAAGATCCATGAGATTGATATTGAAACAGATGATCAACTCATAGAAGAATATGGACTCATGATTCCAGTGGTCAAATGCCAAGGGAATCTTATTCAATATGGTCAAGTCGATTATGTGACATTAAGAAATCGCTTACAGGAATTTGTTTGATCCCTAAAGGCTAGAACAAGTGTTTTAAGTTGATTTCTTCCATGATCCTTGCTAAAATAATGTCGAAAGCAGGGGTATTTTTTTGCACATAGTGGGACATCATATTAACGACCGGGACAATATGTGTCCATCACTAAAGAAGGAGTAGTTGACGATGCGGGAGTTATTAGAGATCCAAAAGAAATTATTGCCTGACCTGCTTGGAATTATGCAAAAGCGTTATCATATTCTTCGCTTGATTCGCTTAATTGGGCCTATCGGAAGGAGAAGTTTAGCGCAATCGTTAGGGATGACGGAAAGAGTCCTGAGGAGTGAAATTGAACTATTAAGCCAATGGAATTTAATTGAAGTTCAGTCAACTGGTATGGTGATTTCAAACGATGGAAAGTCTGTTCTTCAGGAAATGGAAGAGATGATGAAAGAGCTTGCTGGATTGAATGAAATGGAGATGAAAATTCAGAAAAGGTTTCAACTGCAGCAAGTTGTAGTAGTGCCGGGAAATAGTGATGAATCTTCCTGGGTAAAGAAAGAGCTTGGTAGGGCATGTTCCTCCAGCATAAAAAAACATTTAGTAGGAAAAAATATTATTGCAGTTACTGGCGGAACGACGATGGCCGCTGTAGCCGAAATGTTAACTCCTGAGATTTCACAAAAAAGCGAGAATTTATTTGTTCCTGCTCGGGGAGGAATCGGGAATGATGTGGAAAACCAAGCAAATACGATTTGTGCCAAAATGGCAGATCAAACAAACAGTCAACACCGCGTATTCCATATACCCGATCAAGTGAGTCAACAAGGATATAAAGCGTTTATTAATGAGCCGAGCATTAGAGAAGTATTGCAACTCATTTCTTCGGCAAACATTGTGATCCATGGAATCGGTGAAGCTATGGCCATGGCAAAACGAAGAAATACAAGTCAAAGTGAATGTGACAAGCTTATTCAAAATAAGGCGGTTGCAGAGGCGTTTGGCTATTATTTTAATGAAAATGGTGAAGTAGTGCATAAATTATCGACCATTGGATTCCAACTGGAAGATTTAATGAAAACGAAAGATGTATTTGCTGTTGCGGGTGGATTCTCAAAAGGAAAAGCGATCCAAGCTTATTTAAAGAGGGCGCCAAATTCAACCATACTGATTACAGATGAAGCGGCAGCAAAAGGAATTTTGAAAGAAATAGATAATTGAAGTGAATAAAAGGGTGACCTTTTTAACGATAGAAGGAGGAAATTTAAATGACTGTAAAAGTAGGAATTAATGGATTCGGACGGATTGGACGTAATGTATTTCGGGCAGCTTTAAAAAATCCAAATGTAGAAATAGTGGCGGTCAATGATTTAACAGATGCTGAAATGCTAGCACATCTTTTAAAATATGATTCTGTACATGGAACACTTGAAAAAGATGTAAAAGTTGAAGGAGAACATATCATCGTTGGAAACCACAAAGTGAAAGTGATCGCAGAGCGTGACCCTGCAAACTTAGGATGGGGAGACCTCGGGGTAGACATTGTGGTAGAATCAACAGGCCGTTTCACGAAACGAGCAGATGCAGCGAAACATTTAGATGCCGGTGCAAAAAAAGTCATCATTTCTGCTCCAGCAAAAGAAGAAGATATTACGATTGTGATGGGGGTAAATGAACATCAATATGATGCCGCTAACCATCATGTCATTTCAAATGCTTCTTGTACGACAAACTGCTTAGCTCCATTTGCGAAAGTATTAAATGAAAAGTTCGGCATTAAACGCGGGATGATGACAACGGTTCACTCTTACACAAATGATCAACAAATCCTTGATTTACCACATAAAGATTATCGTCGCGCACGTGCGGCAGCTGAATCTATTATTCCTACAACAACAGGAGCTGCTAAAGCTGTAGCATTAGTACTTCCAGAATTAAAAGGAAAATTGAACGGAATGGCTATGCGTGTTCCTACTCCAAATGTTTCCGTAGTCGATCTAGTAGCGGAGCTTGATCAAAATGTGACAGTTGAAGAAGTAAATGCCGCATTGAAAGAAGCCTCTGAAGGAGAATTAAAAGGGATTTTAGCATACAGTGAACAACCATTAGTTTCCCGTGATTATAATGGAAATGCTTTTTCATCTACAGTGGATGCTTTATCCACTATGGTGATGGAAGGGAACATGGTAAAAGTTTTATCATGGTATGACAATGAAACTGGCTATTCTAACAGAGTCGTTGATTTAGCGGATTATATTGGAAGCAAAGGTTTCTAAAACAGGATTTTCGTTGAATAATATTGTGTAAGATGGCTAAATCATTCGAAAGTGTTACACTAATAAAAAAATGTGACATGTTTTTTGGAAGATTTTATTGGAAAAATATAACCTAACCACTATAATATATAGAGGGATAAAAGGGAGGGACAGTCCCTCCCTTTTTTAAATGAATGAATAATGAAGATGCTACCCAACACTAGTTGTCTCTGACGCTGCGTATTGCGATTACATATTAAATTCGTATTTTGCGCTTGCTTTGTGGCTATTCAAAGCGCTTACACATTTTTTATATTTAGGAGGCCTTTTGATGAACAAAAAAACGATTAAAGATATAGACGTAAAAGGAAAGCGAGTATTTTGTCGAGTTGACTTTAATGTCCCTATGAAAGATGGGAATGTGACCGATGATACTCGTATTCGTGCGGCTTTACCTACCATCCAATATTTGTCTGATCAAGGTGCAAAGGTCATATTAGCTAGCCATCTTGGCCGCCCTAAAGGTCAAATTGTAGAAGAACTTCGCCTTACAGCAGTTGCAGAACGTCTTGCGGAGTTAATTGGCAAGCCTGTTCGTAAAACGAATGAAGCTTATGGGGACGATGTTGAGAAGGAAATTAATCAACTACATGAGGGGGATTTACTTCTTCTTGAAAATGTTCGTTTCTACCCAGGTGAGGAGAAAAATGATCCTGAATTAGCGAAGGAATTTTCAAAGCTAGCGGACCTTTATGTGAATGATGCATTCGGAGCTGCTCATCGGGCCCATGCCTCAACGGAAGGAATTGCCCATTATATTCCGGCTGTCGCTGGATTTTTAATGGAAAAAGAATTAGAAGTTTTAGGGAAGGCTCTAACTAATCCAGAAAGACCTTTTACAGCCATTATTGGTGGTGCAAAAGTAAAGGATAAAATCGCTGTGATTGATAATCTTTTAGATAAAGTGGATACTTTAATTATTGGCGGTGGTTTAGCTTATACATTTATTAAAGCGCAAGGGTATGAGATTGGAAAATCATTGTTAGAAGAAGATAAAATTGAGTTGGCCCAACAATTTATGAAAAAAGCAGAGGAGAAAGGGGTCCATTTCTTAACACCTGTTGATGCGATTGTAGCGAATGAGTTTTCTGAAAATGCCGATGTAAAGGAAGTCACTATAGATGAAATTCCAGCAGATTGGCAAGCACTTGATATCGGACCTAAAACGAGCGAGTTATACCGTGATGTAATTTTGAAATCAAAGCTTGTGATTTGGAATGGACCAATGGGTGTATTTGAAATGAAACCTTTTGAAAACGGAACGAAAAAGGTGGCTGAGGCACTTGCTGATGCTAGCGATGCGTATTCTATTATTGGTGGAGGTGACTCAGCAGCAGCTGTTGAACAATTCAATCTTGCTGACAAAATGAGTCATATTTCAACAGGCGGTGGTGCATCGCTAGAATTTATGGAAGGGAAAGCTCTTCCTGGTATTGTCGCTTTAAATGATCGATAAGAATAGAAAATACTTCTTCTTTCATCGGGACGAATGTCCAGATTTACAGATAAAGAAATTCTGCAAGGAAAGGAAGTTTAATCAATGCGAAAACCTATTATAGCTGGAAACTGGAAAATGCATAAAACATTAGCAGAAGCAAAAGCATTTGCTGAAGAAGTAAAAACGGTCGTACCTGATGAACAAAAAATTGAATCTGTTATTTGTTCTCCTGCACTATTTTTAGAATCACTAGTTGAAATCACGAAAGATTCATCAGTGAAAATCGGCGCTCAAAACATGCATTTTGAAGAAAGTGGTGCTTTTACTGGAGAAATTAGTCCAGTAGCATTGAATGATTTAGGAGTAGATTATGTCATTCTTGGTCATTCCGAACGTCGTGAAATGTTTAATGAAACAGATGAAGCAGTAAATAAAAAAACAATTGCAGCTTTTCGACATCATTTAATCCCCATTATATGTGTTGGTGAAACATTGGAGCAACGTGAAAATGGGGAGACAAAAACCCTCGTAGAAAATCAAGTACAAAAAGCTTTATCTGGTCTGTCAGCGGATCAAGCGACACAAGTAATCATAGCTTATGAGCCAATTTGGGCAATTGGAACAGGAAAATCTTCCACTGCAGAAGATGCAAATGAAGTATGTTCACATATTCGTCAAGTAGTGGCTCAACAATTTACACAAGAAGTAGCCGATGCGATTCGAATTCAATATGGTGGTAGTGTAAAACCAACGAATATTAAAGACTATATGTCACAACCAGATATTGATGGTGCATTAGTTGGTGGAGCAAGTTTAGAACCGCAATCTTTCTTACAATTATTGGAGGCGGGGAAAATTGAGTAAATCACCTGTTGCTTTAATTATTCTTGATGGATTTGGTTGTCGGAATGAGACAAAAGGAAATGCTGTTTTCCACGCAAAAAAACCGAACTTTGATCGTTATTGGAAAAAATTCCCCCACAATCATTTGACTGCATGTGGGGAAGCAGTAGGATTACCAGAAGGACAAATGGGGAACTCTGAAGTTGGGCATTTGAATATTGGGGCTGGACGGATTGTGTATCAAAGCTTAACACGTGTGAACATTGCGATCCGTGAAGGCGAATTTGAAAAGAATGGTACATTTTTAGATGCGATGAACCATGTGAAACAACATGGGACAAATCTTCATATTTTCGGCTTACTTTCAGATGGTGGAGTTCATAGTCATATTCAACATTTATTCGCCTTACTGAAATTAGCGAAACAGGAAAATGTGCAAAACGTATATGTTCATGCCTTTTTAGATGGACGAGATGTTGGTCCACAAACAGCAAAGACCTACATAAAAGAAACACTAGAGACTATGAAAGAATATGGTGTAGGGGAATTTGCAACGATTTCAGGTCGTTATTATTCTATGGACCGTGACAAACGTTGGGAACGTGTAGAAAAATCTTATCGTGCCATGGTCTATGGTGAAGGCCCTCATTATCAAGATCCAATGGAATTAATTGATGATTCCTATGCAAACGGAATCTATGATGAATTTGTTATCCCTTCAGTGATTACGAAAGAAAATGGAGAGCCAGTAGCAACCATTCAAGATGAAGATGCGGTTATTTTCTATAATTTCCGCCCAGACCGTGCGATCCAAATTTCTAATACGTTCACCAATAAAGATTTTCGTTCATTTGATCGTGGACCAAAACATCCGAACAATCTTCATTTCGTTTGTTTAACTCACTTTAGCGAAACAGTGGATGGATATGTTGCATTTAAACCTACAAACTTGGATAATACGATTGGAGAAGTTCTTTCACAAAACGGTTTAAAACAATTGCGCATTGCTGAAACCGAAAAATATCCACATGTGACATTTTTTATGAGTGGAGGTCGTGAAGCAGAATTTCCTGGAGAAGAACGAATCCTTATTAACTCTCCAAAAGTAGCGACTTATGATTTACAACCTGAAATGAGTGCTTATGGAGTAACAGACGCGCTATTGAAAGAAATTCAAGCAGACAAACATGATGCAATCATTCTAAACTTTGCAAACCCAGACATGGTTGGTCATTCTGGTATGCTTGAGCCTACGGTTAAAGCAATCGAAACAGTGGATGAATGCTTAGGGCGCATTGTAGATTTAATTTTAGAAAAAGGTGGAACAGCTATTATTACAGCTGACCATGGAAACGCAGATGAAGTGATCACACTTGAAGGGAATCCAATGACAGCTCATACGACAAATCCTGTACCCGTTATTATAACGAAACAAGGGGTAGAAGTTCGTGATGGCGGTATTTTAGGAGATTTAGCCCCAACTATGTTAGATTTATTAAATGTTGAACAACCAGAGGAAATGACTGGTAAATCGTTAATAAAAAAATAAGTTGATATAAAGGAGAGATTGTTCATGCCATTTATTACAGATATTTACGCTCGAGAAGTGTTAGATTCACGTGGAAATCCAACAGTTGAGGTTGAAGTATATACAGAATCAGGAGCATTTGGTAGAGCGCTTGTACC
This sequence comes from Oikeobacillus pervagus, assembly GCF_030813365.1. Classification (NCBI taxonomy): domain Bacteria; kingdom Bacillati; phylum Bacillota; class Bacilli; order Caryophanales; family Bacillaceae; genus Oikeobacillus; species Oikeobacillus pervagus. The sequence goes on along the minus strand of NZ_JAUSUC010000040.1, from coordinate 17,327 downwards.
ATCTGGTGCTTCAACAGGTGAATATGAAGCAGTAGAACTTCGAGATGGTGATAAAAACCGTTATTTAGGTAAAGGAGTTCTTCAAGCCGTTAAAAACGTGAATGAAATTATTGCTCCAGAATTAGAAGGAATGAATACCCTAGATCAAATCGGGATCGATCGCATGTTGATCGAAATAGATGGAACAGAAAATAAAGGGAAATTAGGAGCTAATGCGATTCTTGGTGTTTCTATGGCAGCAGCACGCGCAGCAGCAGATTATTTAGATCTTCCTTTATATCAATATTTAGGTGGATTCAATGCAAAACAACTCCCTGTTCCAATGATGAACATTTTAAATGGTGGAGCACATGCCGATAATAATGTAGATATTCAAGAATTTATGGTAATGCCTGTTGGTGCAGAGAGCTTTAAAGAAGCCCTTCGTATGGGAGCTGAAATTTTTCATAGCCTAAAATCTGTCCTTAAAGAAAAAGGTTACAACACAGCTGTTGGAGATGAAGGTGGCTTTGCTCCAAACTTAAAATCAAATGAAGAAGCCCTTCAAACCATTATAGAAGCTATTGAAAAAGCAGGTTATAAACCAGGGGAACAAGTAAAACTTGCGATGGATGTTGCATCTTCAGAGCTTTATAACAAAGACGATGGCAAATACCATTTAGATGGTGAAGGAGTTGTTAAAACATCTGAAGAAATGGTTTCATGGTATGAAGAACTTGCTTCAAAATATCCAATCGTCTCCATAGAAGATGGATTAGATGAAGATGATTGGGAAGGCCATAAGCTTCTTACAGAACGCATTGGAAACAAAGTTCAATTAGTTGGAGATGATTTATTCGTTACAAATACGAAAAAATTAGCCCAAGGAATTGAGCAAGGTGTAGGCAATTCCATTCTCATCAAAGTAAATCAAATTGGTACATTAACTGAAACATTTGATGCGATTGAAATGGCAAAACGTGCTGGTTATACAGCTGTTATTTCTCACCGTTCAGGTGAAACAGAAGATAGCACAATCGCTGACATTGCGGTTGCAACAAATGCTGGGCAAATTAAAACAGGCGCCCCATCACGTACAGACCGTGTAGCCAAATATAATCAATTACTTCGTATTGAAGATCAACTTGGTGAATTAGCACAATACTTAGGAGATCAAACATTTTATAATATTAAATAATGAAGGATAAAAGAACAGATATGCCCACAAGGTATGTCTGTTTTTTTGCATTAGTATTATTCTGAATCTTATGAATTTAACGAAATGTTAGTAGGAAATAAGTAGGAATGGTGGTAAAATAGTAGTGGAAAATTAGGGGGGATCTGGATGAAAATAAAATCTATCAAATATAGTTTTATAGCAATCGCATTAATTTTGTTGGCAATACCAGCGATCGTCGTTGGAGCGGTATCATATAATAAAGCGCAATCAGAGCTAAATAAACTAGGGAAAGTAAATTTAAAAAATAACGTAAATTTTACTTTAGAAGCAATTAATACATTGAATCATCAAGTTGAAAAAGGGGGAATTTCGAAGGAAGAGGCTCAGGAACAAGTCAAAGAGATGATCTTGGGAAAAAAGCGAAATGATGGAACTCGCCCTATTTCAGATCGCTTTGATTTGGGGAAGGATGGGTATTTATTTGCAATGGATGATGAAGCAAAATTACTAGGTCATCCAGTTAGAGAAGGGGAAAGCTTAATGGGGACCTTAACCCCAGAAGGAAAAGATATAGGGAAACTATTAGTAACGGCTGGTTCAAGGAGATCTGGAAAGTTTGTTTACTATCAATGGGCACTTCCAAAATCCGAAGAAACCGCACCAAAAGTGACATATGTTGCGAAAGACCCACATTGGGGATGGATTATTGGCGCAGGAACTTATATGCGAGATTTCAATAGTGGAGCAAATAGTATTCTAGGAATTACCCTTATAACATTAGGAATAGCCCTGTTTCTAGGGGGAGTCATTATTTATTCTTATACGAAAAGAATGATTGTACCCCTTTTGAAAATTGAAAAAGAAGTTCAATATATTGCAACAGGAGATCTAACCCGAAGTCCTTTAAATATTCAACGTCATGATGAATTGGGGAGATTGGGAGATCACGTAAATCTTATGAAACAGAGCTTAAAGGAAATAATCTCCAATGTTGAAAAAAATGCGGGTAAGGTGAACGCAACATCAGGGGAATTAAGTGCATCCTCAGACGAAGCTTCCAATGCCTCTGAGCAAATCTCCTATACAATGAATGAAATAGCAGCTGGTGCCGAACATCAAAAGACTTTTATTGTAGAAACAAATGATGCTATTAAGGAAATGGATAGGACATTCCAAGATATTTACCAAAACTCAAGAGAAGCTGTACAAGCTTCAGAAAAGGTGTCTTCCGCAGCAACGATTGGAATGAAAACGCTTTCTGTCGCTGTTTCACAAATGAATGATATTCATCAATCCATTGAGAGTTTAGCTGATGATATTTCTACATTAGTTTTTGAAACGAATAATATAGATAATATCGTAAGGGCCATTTCCGATATTGCTAATCAGACGAACTTATTAGCATTGAATGCTTCGATTGAGGCTGCAAGAGCTGGAGATCATGGGAAAGGATTTGCCGTTGTAGCAGAAGAGGTACGAAAACTAGCTGAACAATCATCATCTTCGACTGAACAAATAACTCAAATGATCCACGGTATCCATAAATATGTTCAAACAGCAGAAAAAACGATGATTCAATCTTCAAATGAAGTAAAAGAAGGAGTAGTGACTATTGGTCAGGCAAATGAAAACTTTGATGCTATTCAATCAGCAGTGGAACATATGGAAGTGGTGATTACGAATATATCGGATTCAATCGAAATGATTGGAGAGAAGACACATCGAATTGTTAATATAGTAGACTCGATTCGAATGGGATCCGAGGAGACCGCCAATGGAACAGAAGGGATTGCAGCAGCAACAGAAGAGCAAATGGCTTCAATGGAGGAAATTGCTGCATCTACAAATGCTTTATCTTCATTAGCTGAAGAATTGCATCAATCCATTCAAAGATTCAAACTATAGTTGAAGTAAGAGGATTGTTTTCAATTAGTGATTATGATAAAATATGCGTATACGTATGTTCGTTTATTATGGAGGTTTATGTATGCATACATTATTGATTACGCTATTAGTCATTGTCTCTATTTCTTTAATCGTCGTTGTACTTTTACAATCTGGAAAAAGTGCGGGCCTTTCTGGAGCTATTTCAGGTGGGGCAGAGCAACTTTTTGGAAAACAAAAAGCACGCGGAATCGACTTAGTCCTTCATCGAATAACAGTTGTTCTTTCTGTCTTATTTTTTGTTTTAACGATCGCTGTTACTTATTTTGAACTATAGTAGAAGTGAGCCTGGCCTAATAGAAAGGTCAGGTTTTTTTATTCAGAGGAAAGAAAAAGTCTAAAAATTGGATTGTTTAACAACAGTTTGCTAAAAATAGATAGTAAACTATTGTGAGCGAATGCTTGTACTTAAAAAAACAATAGATGCTTTACCTTGAAAAAGGAGTTTGATCGCAGCATGAGAAGAGTACCACCCAAACCATTTACTTTTGAGGCAGGAGAAAGAGCGGTTCTCCTGCTCCATGGATTTACAGGAAATTCTGCAGATGTACGGATGCTCGGAAGATTTTTAGAGAAAAAGGGATATTCAAGTCATGCTCCTCAATATAAAGGACATGGAGTTCCTCCGGAGAAATTAGTGCATACAGGTCCGAAAGATTGGTGGCAAGATGTAATGGACGGCTATGAACAATTGAAAAATAAGGGATATAAAGAAATTGCCGTCGCTGGATTATCACTTGGAGGGGTATTTTCACTGAAATTAGGCTACACTGTACCAGTGAAAGGGGTTATTCCTATGTGTGCCCCTATGAATATGAGAAGTGAAGAGGTCATGTATCACGGTGTCATACAATATGCAAAAGAATATAAAAAACTAGAAGGTAAATCAGAAGAAATAATCGAAAAAGAGATAGAAAGTTTTAAAAAAACGCCGATGAAAACATTGACTGAATTACGAGAGCTAGTTTCAGACGTACGAAATCATGTTGATTTGATCTATGCTCCGGCATTGGTTGTTCAAGCAAGACAGGATAAAATCATTGACCCTAATAGTGCTAATATCATCTATAATGAAGTAGAATCTTCCAATAAAGAACTAAAATGGTATGAAGAATCAGGACATGTCATTACATTAGACAAGGAAAAAGACCAACTACATGAAGATATTTATCAATTTTTGGAAAAACTAGATTGGTCGGTATAAAAGCAAAATAGGAGGGATGAAAGTGGATCCTATTATACAAGAACATGTAGAACATCTATTAACATATATGAAGGAAGAAACCTATAAACCGTTAACGGTTCAGGAATTAGAAAAAGCCTTCGGTATAAGTGATTCAGCGGAATTTAAAGATTTTGTTAAAGCCTTAATTCATATGGAAGAAAAGGGGCTTGTCGTACGTACTCGGGCGAATCGTTATGGTTTACCTGAAAAAATGAACTTAGTAAAAGGGAAAATTTCCGGTCACTCTAAAGGGTTTGCCTTTTTAATTCCTGAGGAACAAGGGTTAGATGATGTGTTTATTCCCCCACATGAAACGAATGGGGCATTAAACGGCGACCTTGTATTAGTACGTGTATCTTCTGAAAGTTCTGGGGCAAGAAGAGAAGGCACGGTCGTTCGGATTTTAGAAAGAGGAAAAACGGAAGTCGTTGGAACGTATTCAGATTCCAAATATTTTGGCTTCGTTATTCCAGACGACAAAAAATTTGCCAGCGATATTTTTATTCCGAAAAATGCTAATATGGGGGCAGTTGAAGGTCATAAGGTGGTCGTCCATCTTACCTCCTACCCTGAAGGAAGAAAGAGTGCTGAGGGAGAAATTATCCAAATACTTGGCCATAAAAATGATCCGGGAGTAGATATTTTATCCATCATTCATAAACATGGTTTGCCACAGGAGTTCCCAGAGGAAGTGATGAATCAAGCCAATCAAACACCTGAGACGATTGAGGAAAAAGAGTTAGAACACCGTCGTGATTTGCGAGGGGAAACGATTGTAACGATTGATGGAGCAGATGCAAAAGACTTGGATGATGCTGTCACTGTTGAGAAATTAGACAATGGCCATTATAAATTAGGAGTTCATATTGCCGATGTCAGCTATTATGTAACAGAAGAATCACCGATCGACCGAGAAGCGGAAGATCGGGGAACGAGCGTTTATTTAGTTGACCGCGTCATTCCGATGATTCCTCATCGTCTATCCAATGGGATTTGTTCCTTAAATCCGAAAGTGGATCGATTAACATTATCTTGTGTCATGGAAATCAATTCAAAAGGTGAAGTGGAAAACCACGAAATTTTCCAAAGTGTCATTAAAACAACAGAACGAATGACCTATAGTGATGTAAATAAAATATTGGTGGATCAAGATGAAGAATTACGTAAAAAGTATGAGCCTCTTGTTCCAATGTTTGAAAACATGGAAGAGCTGGCGCAAGTTCTTCGTCAAAAGCGAATGAATCGTGGAGCAATTGACTTTGATTTTAAAGAAGCGAAAGTCATAGTGGATGAAGATGGAAAACCGATCGATGTTGTGACGAGAGAACGTTCGGTTGCAGAACGATTAATTGAGGAATTCATGCTAGTCGCCAATGAAACTGTAGCAGAACATTTCCATTGGTTAGATGTTCCGTTCATTTATCGTATACATGAAGATCCGAAAGAGGACAAGCTTCAACGTTTCTTTGAATTCATTACGAATTTTGGTTTAATTGTAAAAGGTACAGCGAATTCTGTTCATCCTCGTGCATTACAGGAAATTATTGAAGAGGTAACAGGAAAACCAGAAGAAATGGTTGTGTCTACCGTCATGCTTCGTTCGATGCAACAAGCGAAGTATGTACCTGAAAACTTAGGACATTTCGGGCTATCTACCGAATTCTATACGCATTTCACGTCGCCCATTCGTCGTTACCCAGATTTAATTGTTCATCGTTTGATCCGAACATATTTAATTGAAGGGAAATTAGATGAAACAACGAGAGAGAAATGGAACACAAGACTACCAGAGATTGCTGAACACTCTTCTAATATGGAAAGACGGGCCGTTGATGCTGAACGAGATACAGATGAGTTGAAAAAAGCTGAATTTATGGAAGATAAAATTGACGAAGAATTTGATGGAATTATTAGTTCTGTCACGAACTTCGGGATGTTTGTTGAATTGCCAAATACAATTGAAGGACTCGTCCATGTATCATATATGACGGATGATTATTATCGTTATGATGAGCGCCATTTCGCTATGATTGGGGAACGGACAGGCAATGTATTCCGAATTGGGGATGAAATAACCGTCCGTGTGATTAATGTAAATAAAGATGAGCATTCCATTGATTTTGAAATTGTTGGCATGAAAAAAACAAAGAGTCGTAAACTAGAAGAACGGCCAAAAGTTGTGAAGACAAGAACAAGAAATGGCAAAAGCAAAGGGCCACAATTAAATCAAGAGGAAAAATGGGCAACACGCCCACCACGTAAAAAGAAGAAAAAGACTTACACAAATGTACCAAAACAGAAAAGTAGAAAAAGAAAGAGAAAATAAATGGATGACCGGTGTGTGGCCAACTTAATAGGGAGGTTCCCTTTTCAAGAGCCACGAACACTCTAGAGAAAAAAGATAAGGGGTAAAGAAAGTATGCCCCTTTTTGACCGGGAAGAAGGGAGTCTGTATTATGCCAAAAGGGGAAGGAAAATTAGTTGCTCAAAATAAGAAGGCAAGACATGATTATTTTGTCGAGGAAACATATGAAGCGGGAATCGTTTTACAAGGGACGGAAATCAAATCGATCCGTGCGGGAAGAATTAACTTAAAAGACTCGTATGCACGAATTCACAATGGAGAAATCTTTGTTTATAATATGCATATAAGTCAATATGAACAAGGCAATCGCTATAATCATGATCCATTAAGAACTCGTAAGCTGTTGCTTCATCGCAAACAAATTAATAAACTAATTGGGCAAACGAAAGAAGAAGGATATTCATTAATCCCACTGAAAGTGTATATTAAGAATGGATATGCCAAAGTATTACTTGGACTCGCTAAAGGGAAAAAGAAATACGATAAACGTGAAGATATGAAAAGAAAAGAAGCCAAACGAGAAATCGAACGTGCATTCAAGGCTCGCCAACAAGGATGAGATTACAGTTATTAACAATTGCATAAATGCTGATTTATGCTATAATAAGATATGTAATAAGCCAGTTATTACACGAGTAAGACTCAACTTATTGTGGATTACCAATCCAACATTCCCATATGGGGACGTTACGGATTCGACAGGGGTAGTTCGAACTTAAGTTGCGAGTCGAGGGGGTCGTCCTCGTAAAAACGCCAAAGCCAATAATAACTGGCAAATCTAACAATAACTTCGCTTTAGCTGCCTAATAAGCGCTAAGCGGATCCTCCCTCCATCGCCCATGTGGTAGGGTAAGGGTCTCATTCTAAGTGGGCTACGCCGGATTCCGCCGTCTGAGGATGAAGGAAGAGAACAATCAGACTAGCTGCTCGGATGCCAGTCGATAGGCGGAAGAGTTAGCGAAATCATAATATATCGACTACACTCGTAGATGCTTAAGTGGCGATATCTTTGGACGTGGGTTCGACTCCCACCGTCTCCACCAAATACATACTTTGGTGGTTTTTATTTTGTCTAAAAATGAAAATTTTATATACAAAAGTGAGGCTGTATTGCGGGTGCAGCCTCACTTTTTTGTTATGCAGCCGGAATGGATGGAGTAGATAATATCGATTTTTGTCGAAAAATCGATATATCGCGAAAGTTGATCATAAATGGGAGAAAGTCGCTCATATATTTCAAAAGTCGTTCATAAGTCTGCCAAAGTCGCTCATATATTCCAAACGATAAAAGAAAAGTGATGAATTAGACAATACATATTGTATACTTGATAAAATAAAATATATAATGACTATATATTTTATTTTATGAATTAACTGTAAAGGGTGTTTTTAATGGATAAGAATAAGGAAGATTCCGTACGAGCTTTAGTAGAGGAAATGTTTAATATTCAAGTTAAATCCAATCGTTTTATGAAATTACTTACTCATGATCAAGATATCTCTGAGAATTTGGTGCTTTTGCTACTAAAACTAAAATTGTTTGGATTTTTAAAAATTACCGAAATTTCAGATGCATTTCTCCTAACACCAGGTGCTGCAACGAATATGTGCGATAAACTTGAACAACTGAATTTTATTGAAAGAATAAGGTTAAAAGAAGACCGTAGAGTTGTAAGAGTCACTTTAACAAAAAAAGGTGAAGAAAGAGTTGATGAAATATTTTCGAAATTCTCCGTTAAACAGTTAGAAACTATAGCAAGGACCTTATCAGAGATAAATCACTTGTTTAAAAATATCGAAAAGACCATTTGAAACAGATCATAAAGAGATCTGTTTATTTTTTTCTAGGAACAATTTAGAACTATTGTGTAACTTTTTGAAAAATGTTGTTCACCTCTAGCTTCAGCGCCTATCGTCTAGCGTATTTCTCCGTCTCTTCCCTATGATAAGTCAACATCAGCTCGTGGAATGCCTCGCTGTGTTTCCTTTGTCTCAGTCAAAGACTCCGAAATCCGTACGCCGATGGACGAGGCGCTTACGCATTTGTTCTTGACGGGGGAATTAATCTTTTGTATATTTTAATTATTAAATATTTTAGTAATTAAAATATATATTAAGTAAGGGAATGAGCTGTGTAAAATGTGGAGAAAGAAGTTTATATTAGGAGGAATCATTTTAATGACATTATTAGTTTTAGGTTTATTGAACAGTTTTAAAAGTAGCTTCGAATACCAATCAAACATAAAAAATGTTAATGGAATTATTCTTAATTCGGACTTTTCAAACATTAAGGTAGTCAGTGCTGATCCAGATTTATATATTGATTTTCAAGGTCAAGAGACCATATTTGGAGAGCCAAACATTGATATTACTTATAGTGAGGACAAAGCAGTTATTAATGTACTTACATTTAATAAAGGTTGGAAGAAAACATTACCTGGTAAAAGGAAAAGAAGTGAAATACTTTTAAACATACCGCCTGGTTTTTTAGATGAGATTCACTTGCGAACAAAAAATGGTAATATTGATGTGGATCAAGTTGTTGAAGTTAGTCGGCTATCGCTTATCTCTGATGTAGGTATGATTAGAATGAATAGCTTTCAAGGAGAACTTCTAAATATTGAATCGGGGAATGGTTCCATTAATTTAGGGGAAGTAAATGGGCAGATCAATATTAAAAATAAAGTAGGCAATTTAAAGAGTCTAACCCTCAGAAGTGTTAAAGGAGAAAATACCATTAAGATTTCTAATGGTAATGTAAAAGTTCAGTTACCTAAAGAGACAAAAACTGATGATATAGGATTAAATATTTCGACTAAGAACGGTAAGATTGTATCTAAAGAGTATAAATTGAATATTATTAATAAAGGTCCGGGGAAAAAAGTACTTAAAAATGTACCAAATAGCGAAGCCAAACTAAATATATCGGTTTTTGTAGGAAATATAGAAATTAATTAATATTGTAACTAGGATCAGCACTAACTTTTATTTTTGGTCATATTGTAGAATAATATAGTGCGCGAATGGGCTAAAATTAGGAAGAGTGAAGTCCCGATTGCAAAGTAACTATTTTTACAGCAAAAAAGGATTGACAGTAAAAGCAATCCTTTTTTGCTTATATAGTTGATTCATTATTAAAATCTTTTTCAAGAATCGCTCTATGGGAGTTGCCTCTTGCCTGTAATTCTTCCTCAACCCTTGATTCAACAATGGCAGAATGTAAGAAAAAGACATAAATGTTTCTAGGCCGAAAATAATGAGAAAAAATGTGATCCCTATTTTAATCGAGAGTTTGTTTATCTATCATCACCATTATCAAATATTTAATTAATTGTACATGGGTCATTGTTTGAAAAAAGCCCCAGCGATCCTGATTTTACAATAAATATATGAAGAATCTTTGCAGAACCATGAAACATCGACAGTTGAGGTAGAAGTGGTTATTATATTCTTTATACTTGTTGTTTTTAAAAGGAAAAGGGGTGTTTAAAATATCTAGTAATGCGCAAGATTTGACTCGGATTTATATAGATTCTCCTGAAAAACAACAAAAATTATACAAACGAACTTTATTCATTGTAAGTATTTCACAAATTTTTGGTGGGGCTGGTTTAGCCGCGGGAATTACTGTGGGGGCGCTTCTTGCTCAGCAAATTCTCGGAACAGACGCATTTGCGGGGCTTCCAGCTGCTTTATTTACATTAGGTTCTGCAGGTGCGGCTTTTATTGTAGGGAGACTCTCCCAAAGTTATGGGCGGCGCATAGGTCTTGCGGCGGGGTTCTTAACTGGTGGACTCGGTGCTATAGGTGTTGTGATTGCTGCTGTTTTAAATAACATTTTCCTATTACTTGCTTCTCTCCTTATTTATGGGGCCGGTACAGCGTCAAACTTACAAGCTCGTTATGCAGGCACCGATTTGGCAAATAAGAAGAATCGAGCGACTGCGGTGAGTATTACAATGGTTTCAACCACATTTGGGGCTGTTGCGGGTCCAAACTTAGTGAATATTATGGGTGATTTTGCCCTTTCGATAGGTGTTCCAGAATTGGCGGGGCCTTTCATTTTATCCGCGGCAGCATTTATTTTGGCAGGTCTTGTTCTTCAGATTTTGCTTCGTCCAGACCCACTAGTGATAGCCCAAATGATCGAGGTGAATACACAAGAACATGTCCATAATGGAGCTTCAGCAATTACTGAACAGTTAAAAAACAAAAAAGGCGTTATGGTAGGTACGATCGTTATGGTTCTTTCTCAAATCGTGATGGTGGCGATCATGACGATGACACCTGTACACATGATGCATCATGGACATGGATTAAAAGAGGTCGGAATTGTGATTGCCTTTCATATAGGATCTATGTATCTCCCTTCCCTTTTTACGGGAATCCTTATTGATAAAATTGGTAGAACGGCCATGTCGATTGCATCTGGAATTACCTTACTTCTTTCAGGTGTACTAGCTGCGATGGCTCCAAGTGATTCTATGATTCTCCTAATTGTAGCTCTTTCCTTACTCGGATTAGGATGGAATTTAGGTTTAATAAGTGGGACTGCCCTCATTGTTGATTCGACAAATTCATTAAATCGCGCCAAAACTCAAGGGACAGTGGACGTTTTTGTAGCGTTATCAGGAGCTTCTGGTGGAGCCATGTCTGGAGTGGTTGTAGCCAACTCAAGTTACGCAACATTATCAATAGCTGGTGGGACATTATCCTTACTCATTATTTTAGTCGTTCTATGGGCCCGAAAATAAAGGGGTTATATCAACAAGCTAAGCAAATAAATTTCGATATGATAAAAGCTGGTTTTTCCTACTAAGGAATGATCAGCTTTTTTGATTTCTAAGGAATCAAAAAAATTAGGACTTTTGATCACCATAACATCAGTTCGAAAGTTTCCTTTTTATCTCAGTCAAAAACTCCGAAATCCGTACGCCGATGATCGAGGCGCTTCCGCTTTTGATCTTGTCTAGCTTAAGCGCCTATCGTCTAGCGGATTTCGTCAATATTCGACCATTATGAAAACGGGCTTAACAGATCAGGAATTAACGAAAATTGTTACTCGCCAACTGCTTTTATTATTTTTCGTACCTATTATCGTGGCGATTGTTCATAGTATTTTTGCCTTCATGGCATTACAAAGTTTTTTTACCTTATCGATCGCGAACGAAATGATTGTTGTGCTCGCTTGTTTTTTTATCGCCCAAGTTCTTTACTTCTTCATTATTCGCAATCAGTATTTAAAAAAGTTGAAAAAAGGTTTGGGTATATAGGAATAGGAAAATGATGGGTTTTGTATTTTGCTAAATCTTATATAATGATAGGAAGTGGAAGGACTGGCTTTGTTATTCAATAAATGAATTAAGGAGTATACAGAATGGATATTTTTGAGATTTTAAAAGCGATAATACTAGGAATGGTAGAAGGGTTGACGGAATATGCGCCTGTATCATCGACAGGACATATGATCATTGTGGATGATATGTGGCTTCGATCGGAAGAGTTTTTAACCAAATCGGTGGCGAATACATTTAAAGTTGTCATTCAGTTAGGGTCTATATTAGCGGCAGTCATTGTGTTTAAAGACCGATTTATCGATTTATTAGGATTAGGGAAACGTAGACAGAATGGAACGGAACAAAAACATCTTAAGTTGACTCATGTAATTGTAGGGTTAATTCCTGCAGGTGTTTTAGGGGTGCTTTTTGAAGATTATATTGATGAATATTTATTTACCACTTCTACTGTTTTAATTGGTCTAGTTATTGGGGCGTTATGGATGATCTTCGCGGACCGTTTTAGCCAGAAGAAATCACTTGCTCAAACAGTAGACCAAATTACGTATAAGCAGGCTTTGACGATTGGCCTTGTTCAATGTTTTTCTTTATGGCCTGGGTTTTCACGATCAGGTGCGACGATTTCTGGAGGCGTGTTAGTTGGATTAAGTCATAGAGCGGCGGCCGATTTCACTTTCATTATGGCGGTTCCCATTATGGCCGGTGCAAGTGGTATCTCTTTCTTGAAAAATTTGGAGTATTTTTCACTTGATGCTTTGCCATTTTTCATCGTTGGCTTTATCAGTGCCTTTGTGTTCTCACTCATCTCAATTCGGTTCTTCTTGAAATTGATTAATAGAATTAAACTCGTTCCGTTTGCTATTTATCGAATCGGTTTAGCAATCATCATTGCCATTTTTTGTCTTTAAAAAAGGAAAGGCTAACATGTCCGTGGGCATGTTCGCCTTTTTTTGTAGGGTGTGTCTTGCTAGTGCGATGTGTTTTTAGGTGCATAGGTATCGGTTTTTGTCGAAGAATCGATATGTGGCGAAAGTCGCTCATAAATCTATGAAAGTCGCTCATAAAATGAAAAAGTCGCCCATATATTCAAAAAGTCGTTCATAAATGTATTTGGCTGAACAGCTTATCTGCATGATGGCAGGATTTTTCCTAAAAAAAGCGAAATAAATAAGGAGAAACAACGATAGGAGTGATGAAATGATTGTAAAAGAACGAGAATTTCCTCTTTATATTCAAAAATTACAAGCTTTGAAGCGAAGGCTTTCCACTGATCATCCAAAAATTCCTGAGATTGAAGAAAAACTGGCTAAACACTTAGCTGGCTTTCATGGTGAGAATGCGATTGACTACCCATTAAGCCTTTTCTCGGAAGAATATCTTATTCTACATGACCTCCGACTTCCCCATAAAAAACACTTCTTTCAAATTGATACATTGCTTTTATCCAAATGTGTGATTGTCATATTGGAAGTGAAAAATTTTGCAGGAAAACTTCTTTTCGATCCCCTATTCCATCAACTCATTCAAATGAAAGACGGCCAAGAAAAAGCCTTACCTGATCCCTTAAGTCAAGTAAATCGTCTTAAATTGCAGTTGGAACACTGGTTATCCATCAAAAAATTTCCCAAAGTTCCCATTTTTCCATTAGTCGTCATAAGTAATGTCTATTCCCAAATTCAAACAACTTCAATGAATGAACAACTTCACAAAAAGGTGATTCATAAAGACTATCTTCCAATCAAACTACAACAAATTAAACGTATTTTTCAAAAAGAACAATTATATGAAAAAGAAATGAAAAAGATAGTACGCTTACTTAAAAAAGATCATACATCAGCTGACTTCTCTGTTTTGAATCATTTCCAGTTAAAGAAAGAGCAAATACTTAACGGGGTTTTTTGCCCAATTTGCACACACTTGCCAATGATAAGGAACTTTGGCACTTGGTATTGCTCTAGGTGTAGGCATACATGTAAAGATGCCCATAAGTCAGCGTTGAGAGATTATTATCTTCTTCTTGGTTCTACCCTGACAAACAAAGAGGCAAGAAGTTTTTTACAAATCGCTTCAAGTTCCGTTACATCAAGATTACTCCGGTCGATGGACTTTTCATTCAAAGGAGAGGGGAAGGGAAGGGTCTATATGCTCTCTTTAAAAAAACTATAAATTTTTGCTCAGCTTTTTACTTTATTCTTCACAGTTCTTTTTGGTAACATTAAGAGGTTCGTAAATTTAATGAAAGAAAAAAATAAGGGGAATTCTGAAAACATATGGATATTTTTACAATTTTAAAAGCGATAATACTAGGGATGGTAGAGGGCTTAACTGAATTTGCGCCTGTATCATCTACCGGACATATGATTATTGTGGATGATATGTGGCTTAAATCTGAAGAAACTTTGACGAAGTATGTGGCCAACACGTTTAAAGTCGTGATTCAACTTGGATCCATTTTAGCAGTAGTGGTCGTTTTTAAAGATCGTTTTATTGATATGCTTGGGTTAAATCGAATAGGAAAGGGAAAATCAATAACAAAGGAGCCTAATCGCCTTAAATTAACCCAAGTGATTGTAGGGTTAATTCCTGCAGGGGTTTTGGGGTTGCTTTTTGAAGATTATATTGATGATCATTTATTTTCCACTTCTACTGTCTTAATTGGTTTAGTCCTTGGGGCGGTATTGATGATTGTTGCGGATCTTGTTGGAGCGAAAAAACCAAAGATCAAAACGGTGGACCAAATTACATATAAACAAGCGTTTGCAGTTGGTTTGGTCCAATGTTTTTCACTGTGGCCTGGATTTTCAAGATCGGGGTCGACTATTTCAGGTGGGGTATTACTTGGAATGAGTCATAGAGCAGCAGCGGATTTCACCTTTATTATGGCGGTACCGATTATGTTTGGAGCAAGTTTCCTTTCTTTATTGAAAAATTGGCAGTACTTCTCACTAGATGTGATGCCGTTTTTTATTGCGGGATTCATTAGCGCCTTCGTATTTGCACTACTTTCGATAAAATTCTTTCTCAAACTTATTAATAAAATAAAACTGGTTCCATTTGCGATTTATCGAATTGTTGTAGCTGCGGTTATTTATTTTGTGTTTTTTTAAAGGAAAACGAGGCTGTATTTGGTTAGCAGCCTCATTTCCTTTTTATAATTCTGTTTTGCTTCTTTGATCTTTATTTCGCTTATTTCCTTTACTATTGTCTCCACTTATTGGATTAGCTGTGCCTGCTCGTGGTGCGCTCTGATTTTTACTACCTCTATTGTCTTTCTTGGTCATGACATTCAAATCCTTTCACATTATGTTTTATTCTTCATTTCGATTTTTGGCGCGTATATCTTGCTCTTCCGCAAATTCTGTTTGATAAGCTGGTTTGTTGGAAATTTTCCGGTCTGCGTATGTGTAATCTTCATCTGTAAAAACATTATTCACCATATAACGATGAATAAATATTTCTGCTACAGCAAGCACGACAGCAGAAATAAAGGATGCCCAACCAAGAGAAATATTTTCCTCGATAATTGCACCGCCAATTAGCCAAATTCCGATATAGGCAAGTACAAAGTCCGCAACAGTTGCTGTGGCATTGCCAAAGCGACGTAGAATCCATAAATCCCCAACGGCATAGGATACGAGGGTTAAAATAATACTGATTGTCACTATATCACCGAAGTCAACATTGAAAAATACTCCAAGAATAAACCATAAGGCAATAGTCCATACAATAAATTTAGTTAAAAGAGCTTTTAAATGCTGCATTTAGAATCCTCCTTTATCATTACAGGTAATAGTTTTATCTTGTTTGAAAAGAATATTCGTTTAGATTTATCCCATAAAAGGAATGTGAGGATGTGTCCATTTCTCTTAGTTCGGCAAGATTTTCTAAATCCAATTGCGTTCTTAATAGCTTACGTATCCGTTTCTTCTCATCGTCAGCTACAATAAAATAATAAATACCATTCATTTTTTGACTAGTTCCCTTCACCTCAATTTGGGTGATATTATGGGCGGCGTCCTTATACCTTTTTTGAATATCTTTCATTTCGTTAAAGGTTAAATTGGTCCGAACATTTTCTCCAAGGGCATAAAAGATCTCTTGGTATTTCCATAAACTTGAAAGGCTAGCCCCTTTTTTAATGACTCCTTGAATAACTTTCCTTTGGCGTTCCTGACGACCGAAATCACCACGTGGGTCTAACTTTCTCATTCGCGAATACTTTAAAGCATCTTGGCCATTTAAAGTAAGACTCCCTTTTTTAAAATGAGTTCCCTCATAAACAAAATCTAACTGATTGTCTACTTGGATTCCTCCAACTGCATCCACAATATCTTGGAATCCTTCCATATTGACTTTAATATAATAATCAATCGGAATATCTAGAAGATTTTCCACTGATTGCAAGGCCATGTTAATCCCACCGAAAGCATATGCGTGATTTATTTTATCCTCCTTCCCTTTACCGACCATTTCCGTTTTCGTATCCCGGGGAATACTAATCATCTCAACAGAGTTTCTATCAGGATTAACAGCCAAAACAATGATTGTGTCGGAGCGACCTTTATCATTCTTTCTTTCATCTACTCCCAATAATAAGACGGAGAATGGATGTTTTTTTTCTAAAACTGGTTGGCTTGTTCGTTTTTCTGAAATTTCTCGGTCTTCTAATGGCTCATGAACTGTATCCAAAGTTTTTTGAAAGGAGCGATAAACAAAAAGACTATACCCTGCAGTGAATATCAATAAAATAATGAAAAAAGTGGTGATCATAGTAAAAAATCTTTGACGTTTCCTTCTTTTTTTGCTTTTACGAGAGCCAATCATCTTATTTTTCTCTCCTATTTTTTTACCAGTATCTTGCCCAAAATTTAAACAGCCTTTCCTGGTGTATTTTTCAATCGACGTAGTGATTAACATCTAATAAAGGAGCACATAATGATAGGAAAAGAGGAAGGTTACATGTTGGAGAAAAAGTAAATTTCCTAATGCCCCTTTTTTAATTCGAAAAAGTTCTTGACTTCCGCGAAGGTAATAGAGTATGATGAATTTTGTCACTTTCTTTTGTAGTTTTTATTTCGTTTAAAAAATAATTGTAAAAAGTTGTTGACTTCTACGAAAAAGTGAGATACAATAATAAATGTCGTCAAGAGAGCGTCATTGAAAAGTGATTAACTTCTTGAGATTATTGATCTTTGAAAACTGAACAAAACAAACAAAACGTCAACGTTAATTTGATTTTTTTAAAAGAGCTAAATCAAATTCTTTGGAGAGTTTGATCCTGGCTCAGGACGAACGCTGGCGGCGTGCCTAATACATGCAAGTCGAGCGAACCAATTA
>NZ_JAUSUC010000039.1 GCF_030813365.1 Oikeobacillus pervagus | reverse complement strand
TAAGCTCTTCAGCGCCGATGGTAGTTGGGGGCTGTCCCCCTGCAAGAGTAGGACGTTGCCAAGCAAACGAGAGAATAGCGAGATATAGCTATTCTTTTTTTTTTTTTTTTGCCAAATAAATTCCAGGTGCCAGGCACCATCCAAAAATATCCATATAAAATGATATTCAGTTTGTTTTTTTAAGTATATAAATAGAAAAATAGAGCAAACTATATAGGGAGGAGGGGTTTGTATGGGGAATGATCAAAGGGTTGGGGAAGTGTGCATTATTTGTGAGCTGGAGAAGTTGAGGGGGATTCATTTATATACTTCTTTTATATGTTTGGATTGTGAGAAGGATATGATTCATACGGAGACGGGTGAGCCAAATTATCAATACTATATTCGAAAGTTGAAAAAGGTGAATAGTCCTAAAGCTTATTCCTAGAATGTGAGTTCTATAGACAATATCTATAGAACTTCTTTCAGTTATTTTTTCAGTCGTTACTTCATTTACCTTATAGTATGATAGTGGAAAATGATGTTTGAAAGGAAAGGATTGTATAAGTGTGGATCAAAGGAAAACTCCTATTATAGATGTTTTAAATCATTTTGTTGAACAGCAAAATGTGTCGTTTCATGTTCCAGGTCATAAAAATGGTCAAATTATCTCAAGTCAATTTCCGCCCGATTTTTCTCACTTTCTTCAATTTGATGTGACGGAATTAACGGGGCTAGACGATTTTCACTCACCAAGTGGGATGATTGCCGAGGGGCAAAGGCTTTTAACAGATCTTTATCAAACTAGGAAAAGCTACTTTCTTGTAAATGGTAGTACTGTAGGAAATCTAGCGATGATCTTGTCTGTTTGTGAAGAGGGTGACACTGTTTTTGTTCAAAGGAATTGTCATAAGTCCATTTTACATGCACTTATGATCGCGAAGGTTGAACCGGTTTTTTTGGAACCGGAATATGATGCGAAACTCCGTGTTGCGAATGGTGTTGCTTTATCCACTATTAAACTAGCATTACGCAAATTTCCACAGGTAAAAGCCGTTGTATTAACCTATCCCAATTATTATGGTTTGACCTATGAATTGCAGGAAATAATTAAGCTTATTCATGATAGAGGAGGATATGTACTAGTAGATGAGGCTCATGGACCTCATTTTATTATAGGGAAACCTTTCCCTGAAAGTTCTCTTTTAAAAGGGGCAGATATCGTCATCCAATCTGCTCATAAAATGTTGCCCGCGATGACTATGGGGTCGTTTTTACATGTGAATGGGGGAAAGGTTTCAATAGAACGGCTTGAATTCTATTTACATGCCTTACAATCCAGTAGTCCTTCTTATCCTATTATGGCCTCTTTAGATTTGGCTAGATCGTATGTAGCGAGCTTTAACAAGGAGGATATTGATTACACATTAAAACAGAGAGAAGACTTTATAGACCTTCTTCAAAAGAAGGAGTTAGAAGTCATTACGGCTGATCCACTCACGGATCCGTTAAAACTAGTTGTGAGAAATAACACCATCTCGGGTTATGGACTGCAAAAACAGTTAGAAGACTATGGAGTTTATACTGAATTAGCTGATCCATATCAGGTCTTATTTGTTCTTCCATTATTAAAAAAAGGGATGGACCATTTTTATGAAAAAGCCGTGAAGAAATTGGTTGATTTTCGTTGTCAAAGAGGCAATCAAACTACTAATCTTGTAGATTCAATAGAAGGGAACCTAAAAGTCTCCAAACTAGCTATTTCTTATAAGGACATGAAGGACCGAAAAGAAAGGTGGATTCCATTGGACAAAGCTGTGGGGGAAGTTTCGTCTAAAATGGTGATTCCTTATCCACCGGGCATCCCTTTGTTCATGCAAGGAGAAGAAATTACAAAAGAACAAGTTGTCGTGCTCCAAGTACTAAAGAGAAATGGAGCCCATATACAGGGGGATCATCGGCTAGAAGATAATCAAGTGGCTGTTTTCTGTTGAGGAGAACAGGTTTGCTAGGATAGCAAATATTTATTTTTAATTCGGAGGCAAATCATGATACGATTACTTTTAATGAATGATTTTTGGAGGTTACATCATGGGAAAAGGGCTGTTTATTACAGTAGAAGGTCCTGAGGGGGCTGGTAAAACAACGATTTTAACCAAATTAGCGAATACATTAAAAGAAAATGGCCATCATGTCTTGCTTACGAGAGAACCGGGTGGCATTGCTATTTCTGAACAAATTAGAGAAGTAATATTGAATAAAGAGAATATTATGATGGACGCGAAAACGGAAGCATTACTATATGCTGCAGCCCGCAGACAGCATTTAGTGGAAAAAGTGATCCCTCATTTAGAAAAAGGAGCTATCGTACTTTGCGACCGTTTTATTGATAGTTCACTTGTATATCAGGGATATGCCCGCGGGTTAGGGATCGAAGAAGTACTCACCATTAATCAATTCGCGATTGAAAACACTATGCCAGATGTGACGCTTTTATTCGATCTTGATCCAGAAATTGGACTGGAACGAATAAAGGCAAACGAAGAAAGAGAAGTGAATCGTTTAGACTTAGAAACGCTTGAATTTCATCAACGTGTACGTGAAGGATATTTATTAGTACAAAAGCGATTTTCTGAAAGAATCATAAAGGTGAATGCTGAATTGCCACTGGTCGAAGTGTATGAAGAAGTATGGAATGTGATAAAAAAAATTATGGAGCAACAGAGTGAATGAAAAAATAATCGTGGATCCATAGCCTTGCAATCAATCATTGATCTCCTAAGGTATTTATTTTTCAAAATAGAGCACGGAATATTGGACAAAATGTTTTCCATCTGCTAACAGTTCTATTTCTTGTTATAATATAGAAAAGAGGTTTAGGAGGATTTAAGTAAAGATGAAATTGATTTTGGCGGTAGTACAAGATCAAGATAGCAATAGGCTGTCCCAGGCACTTGTTGAACATCATTTCAGAGCAACAAAGTTGGCGAGCACAGGTGGATTCCTTAAATCTGGAAACACAACATTTATTATTGGGATAGAAGATATTCGTGTTCAGAAGGCGTTGGATGTTATAAAGGATAATTGCCAATCAAGGGATCAGTTGGTTGCGCCAGTTTCACCACTTGGGGGGAATGCAAATTCTTATGTACCATATCCTGTGGAAGTAGAAGTTGGTGGGGCAACGGTCTTTGTTTTACCAGTTGAACAATTCCATCAGTTTTAACGGGGGATACTAAGATGAAAATTAACCAGGACTTACGTGTAGGTGTGGACCAAGTCCGTAGTGAACATAAGCATTTTGCAAACAATAAGAATCAATTCGGTCTTTTGGTCCAAGAACATGATCAAAAAATGAAGACAGAACAATTGGGGAAGTTACTAGGTGACATTGAAGGTGCTGGTAATCGTTTAGCACGGTCCCGTACATTTCAGGATTTGGCCAAATATAAAACATTAGTAAAACGGTTTATACGTGAGACAGTAGAGTACGGGATGGGGTTAAAACAATCCCATACATGGAATCATTTTGGAGAAGGAAGACAGCTAAAGACAGTAGAAAAAATTGATGAAAAATTAATTGAATTAACAGATACGATGATGAATAAAGAGAAGAAGTCGATGGACATTCTTGAACAAATTGGAGAAATAAAAGGCTTATTAATTAATTTATACACATAGGCGGGGATTGGTTTGACTAGAAATTGGGATGAAATGAAAAAGGCACAGCCAACGGTTCTACACATGATCGCAAATAGTATAAATAAAAACCGCGTGGCCCATGCTTATCTCTTTGAGGGAGAAAAAGGTACTGGGAAAATGGACGTAGCGCTTCTCTTTGCGAAAAGTATGTTTTGCCTTCAGCCAGTTCGACAGTTATTCCCGTGTGAACAATGTGTAAATTGTAAGCGTATTGACCACCACAATCATCCGGATTTACATGTGATAGAACCAGATGGTCAATCGATTAAGAAACATCAAATAAATGATTTACAAAAAGAGTTTAGTAAATCATCAGTAGAATCGAATAAGAAAATGTACATTATCAATCATGCAGATAAGATGACAAATAATGCAGCAAATAGTCTATTAAAGTTTTTGGAGGAGCCGAATTCCAACACAACGGCTATTTTGATCACTGAGCAGATACATAAAATGTTGCCGACCATTTTATCTCGCTGCCAAGTCATTGCTTTCCAAACTCTCCCCCCCCACATTTTACAGAAAAGACTTCTTGAGGAAGATGTTCATCCTTCAATGGCAACCCTAACATCAAGGATCACGAATAATTACCAAGAGGCCTTACTGTTAAGTCAAGATGAGTGGTTTGCACAAGCACGTATAATAATGTTAAAATTATATGAAGCGCTTCAAAAAAGCCCACTAGAAGCTATGTTGAAGCTTCAAGAAGAATTTTTTGGACACTTTAAAGATAAACAACAAGTAGATCGAGCTTTAGATCTTTTATTATTAATATATAAAGATTTATTAATCCTACAATTAGGGAAAAAAGAGTCATTGGCCTTTCCTGATCAACAAGCTTTATTTGAAAAGACGGTTCTCCAACTCTCATTAAATCGTTTATCGGAACAATTGACTTATATTTTAGAAAGTAAACGCAAGTTGCATGGCAATATGAACCTACATTTGTTAATGGAACAGCTTGTGTTAAAACTACAGGGGGGATCATCCTGTGTATGAAGTAATAGGCGTACGATTTAAAAAGGCGGGGAAAATCTATTATTTTGATCCTGGCGAATTAGATATCCAAAAGGATAATTATGTGATCGTTGAAACTGTCCGCGGAGTTGAATATGGCAAGGCAGTCATAGGGCGGAAACAGGTAGATGAACACGATGTTGTCTTACCTTTAAAAAAGGTCATTCGGATTGCCGATCAGAAAGACCGTTTAATTGTAATGGAAAATAAAACGGCTGCACAAGAAGCATATCAAGTTTGTTGTACAAAAATTGGTGAACATCAATTAGATATGAAATTAGTAGATGTGGAATATACGTTTGATCGAAATAAAGTAATTTTTTACTTTACTGCAGATGGAAGAGTTGACTTTCGAGAGTTAGTGAAGGATTTAGCTGCCATTTTCCGAACAAGAATTGAACTTCGACAAATCGGTGTACGCGATGAAGCGAAAATGCTAGGGGGAATTGGACCTTGTGGCAGAATGCTTTGCTGTTCGACATTTTTAGGGGACTTTGAACCCGTATCAATTAAAATGGCAAAAGATCAAAATCTTTCATTGAATCCAACGAAAATATCGGGTTTATGTGGAAGATTAATGTGTTGCTTAAAGTATGAAAATGACGAGTACGAAACAGCGAAAGAGGAAATGCCGGATATTGGAGAATCCGTGAAAACCCCACAAGGCAATGGAAAAGTAGTAGGTCTAAATATACTAGAGCGAATCCTTCTAGTAGAGCTAACGGAGCGAGGGGACATTATTGAATATGCCCTTGATGAAATTAAAAATGAAGGTGCCGTTTCAGTACAGACCACAGAATAATGGGGTGGAATGAGTGGATAGAAAAGAGTTCTTTAATTCAGTCGGTCATATGGAATTTCAAATTGGACAATTATATCAACAGTTGGGAGATTTAAGACAAAATCTTAAGGAAATCATTGAAGAAAATAACTCCTTAAAGTTGGAAAATGAACATTTGCGTCGGAGACTGGAGCAACTAGAGAACTCACGAAGTCAAAACACTCCATCTAACATTGAGAATAAACAGGAAAAACATCTTGTGAGAGGAATGGATATTGGAGAGGGTTATGATAATTTAGCTAGGCTTTATCAGGAAGGCTTTCATATTTGTAATGTTCATTTTGGAAGTCCACGGAAAGATGAAGACTGCTTGTTTTGCCTATCATTTTTAAATAAAAAATAAAATTGTTTAAAATGAATGAAATTAGGCTTGTATTCTTTTTTCTATTTCTCCTCGGAAATTTTTAAACGATTCATCAATAGAAGTAGTAGGGGCTGTCTCATTTGGGGGATTAACCCCGCAAATTCATCTAATTCTAGAATTGCTTTTGTCACTTCAATACTAGAAATAGAGTTGCGGAGTTTTAGAACCTTTGGATTGAAGACAGCTCCATTTTTATGTTTTGCAGAGTTTGCAGTTCCATTATTTTTATTTTTTTGTATGGAGGAAGTATGATGGTGCAGTTAATGGGTGATGAACGATTGGATTATTTACTTGCGGAGGATCTACGAATTATCCAAAGTCCTTCCGTTTTTGCTTTTTCCTTAGATGCTGTTTTGTTAGCGAGGTTTACTTATGTTCCTATACAGAAGGGGAATATTGTCGATCTTTGTTCTGGGAATGGGGTAATTCCCTTGCTATTAAGTACGAGGTCGAAGGGAAAGATATATGGGGTTGAAATTCAAAAACGCCTTTATCATATGGGGGTTCGCAGTATTGAGTACAATCAATTATCACATCAAATCGAAATGATTCATGGTGATTTAAAAAATGCTCCAAAAACATTAGGGTATTCTAAGTATGATGTCGTAACATGCAATCCCCCGTATTTTATTACACCTTCTAATAAAGAAATCAATGAAAATCAACATCTGGCGATTGCTAGACATGAAATATACTGTACTTTAGAAGATTGCATCCGTGTAAGTAGTGAATTGCTTAAACAGGGGGGAAAAGCAAGCTTTGTACATAGACCAGGAAGATTACTTGATCTCATTACGTTAATGAGAAAATATCGCTTAGAACCGAAGCGGATTCAGTTCGTCTATCCGAAAATGGGGAAAGAGGCAAATACCATTCTCGTTGAGGGGATAAAAGATGGACGACCTGATTTAAAAATCTTACCTCCTTTATTTGTATATGATGAAAACAATGAATACACACCAGAGATTAGAGTGATTTTATATGGAGACAAATAAAAATGAACATTATTTTTATGTTTTAGAGTGTAGTGATGGTACATATTACGGTGGATATTCAACAGATGTAAACCGGCGCATTGAGCAACATAATAATGGGAAAGGTGCCAAGTATACACGAGGTCGCACCCCTGTCAAGCTATTGTACTCTGAAAGTTTTGAAGAAAAGGGAGATGCGCTTAGGGCTGAGATCTCCTTTAAAAAACTAAGTCGACAACAGAAGGAATATTTTTTGCAAGAAAGGAGGAGTGAGAATTGATTCATCATCAAAAAAGTTTCGTGCAAGATGAGTTTAATGGTGCTGTCTATTTGGTTCCTACCCCCATTGGGAATTTAGAAGATATGACATTTCGCGCTGTGCGGGTGTTGAAGGAAGTACAAGTAATAGCGGCTGAAGATACAAGAAATACAAAAAAGCTATGCCATTACTTTGAAATTTCTACTCCTATTATTAGTTATCACGAGCATAATAAGGAAGCAAGTGGTCGAAATATTATCGAACGGCTAAAAAAAGGGGAAAAGGTCGCATTAGTAAGTGATGCGGGAATGCCTGCGATTTCAGATCCAGGTTATGAGCTTGTTCTACAGGCGATTGAAGAAGAAATTCCTGTCATCCCACTGCCTGGCGCAAACGCAGCACTGACGGCATTGATTGCATCTGGAATACAGACACAACCCTTTTTGTTTTTCGGCTTTTTAGACCGGCAGAAGAAAGCGAAAAAACAACAGCTGTTACTATTAAAGAAATATAAAGACACTGTGATATTATATGAGTCCCCACACCGATTAAAGGAAACATTAGAATGTGCTCTTGATGTATTAGGAAACCGTAAAATCGTTCTTTGCCGTGAATTGACGAAGAAATTTGAAGAATTTTTACGCGGGAATATTCAAGAGGCACTAGAATGGGCAAAGAATGAGAAGATTTTAGGAGAGTTTTGTCTAATTATAGAAGGAAGTCGAGAAGAATTTGAGGAGGGAGATGCTTCTGCTTGGTGGAGTGACTTTACGATTGTAGACCATGTTAATTTCTATATTCAAGAAAAGCAACTCCATTCTAAAGAGGCCATCAAGCAAACAGCAAAAGACCGAGGTTTACCTAAGAGGGAAGTTTATCAAGAATACCATGTAAGATGAGTATGACAAATGTGAACTGATCCCATACAAATAAAAAAGCTTTCCTTGTTAGTTTAAGGAAAGCTTTTTTACTATCTAGGAAACTATAAAATTTTGAACTGTGGATAAGCCTTTAAAAAATGTGGTCCACGTCTAGCTCCAGCGCCTATCGTCTAGTGAATTTCTCCGTTTTCTTCCTTCGATAAGTCAACATCAGCTCGTGGACTACCTCGCTCTCGTTTCCTTTATCTCAATCTAAACTTGCGAAATCCGTACGCCGATGTGTAGGGCGCTTGCGCATTTGTTTCTAAAAGATTATTTCGTTACATGAAATGATTCTTGAATTTCTTTTAATAATTGTTCTGCTCCTTCACGGCTTAAAATTAATTTACCGCCAGCAAGTTTAACATTATCATCAGAAACTTCACCAGTGATTTGACATGTCATACTTGGTTTATATTTTTTTAGGATGATTTTATCGTCGTCTACATAAATTTCTAATGCATCCTTTTCAGCAATTCCAAGTGTACGGCGAAGTTCGATAGGAATAACGACACGGCCAAGTTCATCTACTTTACGAACAATTCCAGTTGATTTCATTAATGAAAACTCCTCTCAGGATTTTTTATATTTGTTTAGGAAACTATAGAATTTAGAACTGTGGATCATTTTTTAAAAATGTGGTCCACGTCTAGCTCCAGCGCCTATCGGCTAGCGCATTTGTTTTTTAATAGATTCGTCATTTTTCGACAAATTTTTTGTTGATGACTATATAATACCAACCATCTTTATTTACGTCAACAAGAAAATGTAATTTTTCTAAAAAATGTAATAGGTAAAAATATGATAATATCAAGGTATATCAGCGTTTTTTTACTATATTTTCCCGCAAAAAATATTTTTTTACATTAAAAGGTTTGTGGTTTTTTGTCGAATAATAGGGGGGATATCCTATTAAAATAATTAATTGAATATTGTTTACAAGAATGTAGGAATAAGAGAAAATATAGAAGAGAAGCATTTGGTTGCAGTTTCTTAATGGATTATGTATATTTTGTTCATATAAGCGGTAATGATGGACAATAGATAAGAATGTAGGAATGTCCAATCTAGACAGGTTCTCACTGTTAAGCTCTCTAGCCGTTCGGTGAGGGCTTTTCTATATCATTTGCGAGGAGGTTTCTTAGTTGGGAGAAAAGAATAAAACATTTTATATAACAACTCCAATTTATTATCCAAGCGGTAATTTACATATTGGCCATGCATATACGACAGTGGCTGGAGATGCAATGGCGCGGTACAAGCGGATGCGTGGTTATGAAGTCATGTATTTAACAGGTACAGATGAACATGGTCAGAAGATTCAAAGAAATGCAGAAGAAAAAGGTGTTCATCCACAAAAATATGTAGATGAAATCGTTTCTGGAATACAAGAATTATGGAAAAAATTGGATATATCGTATGATGACTTCATTCGTACGACACAAGATCGTCATAAGAAAATAGTAGAAAAGATTTTTAAACAATTATTAGACCAGGGAGATATTTATCTAGATCAATACGAAGGTTGGTATTGTACTCCTTGTGAATCCTTTTTCACTGAAAGACAATTAGAGCACGGAAACTGTCCAGATTGTGGCAGAGGAGTAGAGAAGGTAAAAGAGGAATCTTACTTCTTTAAAATGAGTAAATATGTTGATAGACTTCTTCAGTATTATGAAGAAAATCCTGAGTTTATTCAGCCTGAATCTAGAAAAAATGAAATGATTAATAACTTTATCAAACCTGGTTTGGAAGATTTAGCTGTATCTAGGACGACATTTGATTGGGGGATTAAAGTTCCTGGAGATCCCAAACATGTAATTTACGTCTGGATTGATGCGTTAACAAACTATATCACTGTACTTGGCTATGGTACGGATGATGATTCAAAATATCAACAATTTTGGCCAGCGGATGTACATTTAGTTGGAAAGGAAATCGTTCGTTTTCATACTATTTATTGGCCTATTATGCTCATGGCATTGGATCTTCCATTACCGAAAAAGGTTTTTGCACATGGATGGCTGTTGATGAAAGACGGGAAAATGTCTAAATCAAAAGGGAATGTGGTCGATCCCGTTACTCTCATTGACCGATATGGCTTAGATGCACTCCGTTATTATTTACTTCGTGAAGTTCCTTTTGGATCAGATGGGGTGTTCACACCAGAAGGATTTATCGAGCGGATTAATTTCGATTTAGCGAATGACTTAGGGAACTTATTAAATCGAACAATCGCGATGGTGAATAAGTATTTTGATGGAGTAATTCCAACCTACCAAGGTTCAGAAGGGAAATTTGAGCATGAACTTTTGGAAATGAATAAAGAAGCCGTACAAAAATATGAAGAAGCAATGGATCAGATGGAATTCTCCGTTGCATTAAGTGCTGTTTGGCAACTTATTAGCCGCACGAATAAGTATATTGATGAGACACAGCCGTGGATTCTAGCAAAAGATGAGAATAAACGAAGCGAACTTGCAGATGTCATGGTTCATTTAGCAGAATCATTGAGAAGAGTAGCGATATTATTACAACCATTTTTGACTGAAACTCCAAATGGAATTTTCAAACAATTAAATATTAATGAGGAATTTTATACTTCATGGGATAGTTTAGCGCAATTTGGACAAATTCCTGAAGGCACGACTGTTGTGAAAAAAGGCAAACCGATCTTCCCTAGACTGGAGTTAGAGGATGAAGTTGCCTTTATTAAGGAAAAAATGCAAGGCAAGCAAACAGCTCCAAAAGTAGAAAAGAAAGATGAAAATCCACCAAATGAAATCACTATTGATGATTTCATGAAAATGGATTTACGAGTAGCTGAAGTGATCAAAGCGGAGCCGGTGAAAAAAGCGGACAAGTTATTAAAACTCCAACTCGATTTGGGAGATGAAAAACGACAAGTTGTTTCTGGAATAGCACAATATTATCAACCAGAAGAACTAGTTGGAAAAAAGGTCATCTGTGTGACGAACTTAAAACCTGTTAAACTTCGTGGGGAACTTTCACAAGGAATGATTTTGGCTGGGTCCCAAGATGGTAAATTATCATTAGCGACGATTGATGATTCGTTACCTAATGGAGCACGAGTGAAATAATTCTTTATAGAGCAGGGGAATCCCCTGCTCTTTTCTGTGCGACGGGCAGTCGTCTTCGCATTTGGTAGGACTCGCTTTCGTTTCCTTTATCTCAGTCGAAGACTACGAAATCCGTACGCCAATGATTGAGGCACGTGTGCTTTTGTTCATAACATAGAATGTTTCACGTGGAACAGTTTTCGACGTGTTCTTCTATGTTTGTTTTTTTATGACAATTTGCGCATGTTATTATAGGTGGATTCCGACAAAAGTAGGCAATTTTTAGTTATTCTTTTTAGTTAGAATCATGAATTTTGGGAAAAAATAACCGTATTCATTACAGTTCATTAACAAATAGTAGGACATGCAAGTTCAATTTGTAAGGAGAATGTTACGTTGTTGTGAACAAAGTAACGGTATTCTGTACTAAAATGAAAAAGTAATTTAAAGGAGAGAGAAATTACATGCTTTTTGATACTCATGTTCATTTAAATGATGAACAATATGATCAAGATTTAGATAAAGTGATCAATCGTGCGAAAGAAACTGGTGTTACCAATATGATTGTAGTTGGTTTTGATCAACGAACCATTGAAAAGGCAATGGATTTGATTGAGAAGTATGATTTTCTTTATGCCAGTGTTGGTTGGCACCCAGTTGATGCAATCGATATGAAAGAGGAACATCTACAATGGCTTGAGGAGTTATCAAATCATCCAAAAGTTGTTGCATTGGGTGAGATGGGTCTTGATTATCATTGGGACAAGTCTCCTAAGGAAGTCCAAAAGGAAGTGTTCCGGAAGCAAATTCAATTGGCCAAAAGGGTGAAGTTGCCAATTATTATACACAATCGTGAGGCTACTGAAGACATTGTAACCATAATAAAAGAAGAAGAAGCTGCAGAAGTAGGGGGAATCATGCACTGTTTCAGTGGGAGTGTAGAAACGGCTAAAGAATGTATGGATATGAACTTTTATATTTCTTTAGGTGGACCCGTTACATTTAAAAATGCGAAGAAGCCGAAAGAGGTAGCAGCTGAGGTTCCACTCGATCGATTATTAATTGAAACAGATTGTCCCTATTTAGCTCCCCATCCTTATAGAGGAAAGAGAAATGAACCTGCATTAGTGAAACTAGTAGCAGAACAGATTGCTGAAATAAAAGGTCTATCATTAGAGGAAATTGCCTCACAAACGAATAGAAATGCAAAGAAATTATTCGGCATTTCTTGATAGCGTAAACCGTCGATTTATATGAGAGAATGTCAGATTCTTTTTATATTCTAAATAGTTCTACATGTCTCTTTTCTCTCATAGTATATCTATGTCGATAAGTCACTCTTTCCTTTTTTGCTATAAGTCATCATAATAAATGATAAATTTTCCAACTAGATTGATAGGGTTGACGGTCGAAATAGTAGTCTAACTTATTAATGTGAGAGAAGGAGGCATTTTTCATGAAGAAAAATTCCGGAAAAGATGTTTTACCCAGGTTAACGAAGAAGAATAAGATTGTAGCAATTGCTACTAGTATTGTAGTTCTAGCTTCATCAGCAGGGTTTTTAACTTATGAAGGTACGAAGAAAACAGTCGCTATGACGATAGATGGTGAAAAACAAGTAGTAAAAACCCATGCAGATACAGTTGGAGATGTGTTGAAAGAAATGGATGTCCAGCTGAAAGACCATGATTATATATCTCCATCTGTTAAAACAGCAGTCAAAGAGAATATAAAGGTTGTATGGGAACCTGCTAGAAAAGTGAAGGTTGTCATGGATGACGAAGAAAAGTCGATTTGGACAACTGCAGACACAGTCAAAGAGTTAATTGATGAACATAAGATTTCTCTAGGGGAGTATGATAAGGCACACCCTGGTTTGGATAAGCCGGTAAAATCGAATATGAAAGTTAAAATCGAACGGGCATTTCCAATTACATTGGTCGATGGGGAAGAACAGAAAAAGTTATGGTCTACTTCGACTACGGTCGCTGACTTTTTGAAACAACGAGGAGTAACTTTAAATAAACTAGACCGAGTAGAGCCGAGTTTAGAGCAGGTTGTAAAAGCGGACGATTCCATTCAAATTGTTCGTGTTAAAAAGGTCACCGATGTAGTGGAAGAACCGAAAGCATTTGCCGTTGTTACAAAAAATGATTCTAGCTTATTAAAAGGGCAAGAAAAAGTGGTAAAAGAAGGAGTAAACGGAGTTGTCTCTAAGACATACGAAGTTGTACTTGAAAATGGAAAAGAAGTATCCCGAAATCTATTAGCAGAAAAAACGTTAAAGGAAAGCAGCGATAAAGTTGTCTCTGTGGGAACAAAGGTCATGACAGCCCAGGTTTCAAGGGGACCGAGTGAATCTGGTCGTGAAATGCATGTAACGGCAACAGCTTATACAGCCCATTGTAATGGCTGTTCGGGTGTGACGGCGACAGGGATTAATTTACGAGCTAATCCTAATTTGAAAGTGATCGCTGTGGACCCAAATGTCATTCCTTTAGGAACAAAAGTATATGTAGAAGGATATGGATATGCGGTCGCTGGGGATACTGGTGGTGCTATAAAAGGAAATAGAATTGATGTATTTGTTCCATCAAAAGATCAAGCAAGAAACTGGGGACGGAAATCAGTCAAAATCCGTATATTAAATTAATTTTAAAGCAGAGGAATGGCCCTCTGCTTTTTATTTTTGGTTACAAACTATATAATAAACAAATAGATTGTAAAGTTTAATTGGAGGAAATAATGAAAATTAAAGAAATTGTGGTCGTTGAAGGAAAAGATGATACCATAGCCATTCAAAGAGCCGTAAATGCTGATACGATTGAAACGAACGGATCGGCTGTTAATAGGGAAACAATTGAAAAAATCAAATTGGCACAAAAGATTCGGGGTGTCATTGTTTTTACGGATCCTGATATGCCGGGAGAAAGAATCCGTAAAATCATTGCTCAACATGTCCAAAATTGTAAACATGCTTTTATTACCAAAAATAAAGCAAGACCTAAAAATGGAAAGGGAATTGGAGTTGAACACGCCTCCGATACTGATATAAGGGAAGCGTTAAAAGACGCTCAAATCATGGAAGTGGAAGCAGAAGAGCAAATAACAAAAGAAGATTTAATGAATGCTGGATTAATCGGTGGTGACCGAGCAAAACCAAGAAGGGAAAAGCTTGGGGAAAAATTAAAGATTGGTTATACGAACGGAAAACAATTATATAAGCGTTTGCTCATGTTCCAAATAACAAAGGAACAATTTTATCATGCATTGGAAGAAGTTTTACAGGAGGAAATGGAATGAAGGATATTGCAACTCCTACACGTACAAAGGAAATTCTAAATAAATATGGTTTTTCTTTTAAGAAAAGCTTAGGTCAAAACTTTTTAATTGATCCTAATATATTGAAGCGAATTACGTCGGAAGCCAATCTTTCGAAAGAAACAGGAGTGATCGAAATTGGCCCGGGGATCGGGGCATTAACGGAACATCTTGCACGTACATCCGGAAAAGTCATCGCCTTTGAGATTGACCAAAGGCTATTGCCAATTTTAGAGGACACACTTCAACCTTATAATAATATAAAAATTATCCATAAAGATATTTTAAAAGCGAATGTGCAGTCGGTCATTGAAGAAGAATTGAAAGATTATAAAGAATTAATGGTAGTCGCCAATCTTCCATATTATGTCACAACCCCAATCATTTTGAAATTATTATCTGAAAATCTCCCGATTGATGGTATTGTTGTTATGCTTCAGAAAGAAGTGGCGGATCGTATTTCGGCTAAACCTGGGACTAAAGAGTATGGTTCACTATCGATTGCCATTCAATACTATACAGAAGCGGAGATAGCATTTATTGTACCAAAAACCGTTTTCATGCCACAGCCAAATGTTGACTCTGCTATTATTCATTTGACAAAACGTGAACAGCCTGCTGTTTTCGTGGAAAGTGAAGAATTTTTCTTTACGGTGACACGTGCTGCTTTTGCTCAAAGAAGAAAAACGATTTTAAATAACTTAACAAGTCAATTGCCAGAAGGAAAATCTAAAAAGGATATGATTATCAAAGCACTTGAAACGGCGGAAATAGATCCTTCCCGTAGAGGAGAATCCCTTTCCTTACAACAATTCGCCACATTAGCTAATGCTTTATATCCGTCCTTTGCTTAAAAAGACATCTTACTTGTCTTGAGGAGCGGCCGATTCATGTATTTATGTCGGTCACTCCTTTTTTATTTTTGTTTTGAAAGCTATAAAGTGAAACTCAGCTCCCCCCCTCGCTGTGTTTCCTTTATCTCAGTCGAAGCTTACGAAATTCGTACGCCGATGTTCAAGTTGCTTTCGCATTTGGTGTCGTCTAGCTCCAGCGCCTATCGGCTAGCGAATATCTCCGTCTTCTCCCTCCGATAAGTCAACATCAGCTCGAACCCCCCTCGCTGTGTTTCCTTTATCTCAGTCGAAGCCTGCGAAATTCGTACGCCGATGTTCAAGCCGCTTTCGCATTTGGTGACGTCTAGCTCCAGCGCCTATCGGCTAGCGAATTTCTTCGTCTTCTCCCTCCGATAAGTCAACAACAGCTCGAAACCCCCCTCGCTGTGTTTCCTTTATCTCAGTCGAAGCCTGCGAAATTCGTACGCCGATGTTCAAGCCACTTTCGCATTTGGTGTCGTCTAGCTCCAGCGCCTATCGGCTAGCGAATATCTCCGTCTTCTCCCTCCGATAAGTCAACATCAGCTCGAACCCCCCTCGCTGTGTTTCCTTTATCTCAGTCGAAGCCTACGAAATTCGTACGCCGATGTTCAAGCCGCTTTCGCATTTGGGGAGGTATTCACCCTTTTGTTTTTTTTGCATAGGTTAACAAAGAGATCGTTACTTTTTAATTGGAGATGGCGAAAATGAAACTTCAAAAGAATGAAATTGTCGGTCGCCTTTCCTACCAATGTGATATGCTGTTTCGGGTCATTGATATTATAATGATGGACGGGGAAGAGACGGCAATATTATATGGGGAAGATTATCGTTTA
This sequence comes from Oikeobacillus pervagus, assembly GCF_030813365.1. Classification (NCBI taxonomy): domain Bacteria; kingdom Bacillati; phylum Bacillota; class Bacilli; order Caryophanales; family Bacillaceae; genus Oikeobacillus; species Oikeobacillus pervagus. The sequence goes on along the minus strand of NZ_JAUSUC010000039.1, from coordinate 9,791 downwards.
ATAGCGGATGCGCCTTTGTTTGATTTGGTTCCATTAGATACAAAGAAAAGACAGGAAATATCAAAACATGAAAGATCGTTGGAAAAACAATCTTTTGAATTATTTTGTCAAGACCTACATTTAATTAAGGAAAGACAACTTTATGAAACAACAACTGGATATCAACGTGATCTAAATATATTTCAAATTCCAGGGAGAGTGCTCCACATTGATGGGGACCCATCTTATTTAAGGAAATGTCTTGATGTGTACAAAGAAATAGGTGTTCCAGTTATAGGGGTTTATTGTCAGGAAAATGAAATGCCAAATAAAATTGATGTATTATTGGATCGATACCGGCCTGATATATTAGTTATAACGGGGCATGATGCTTATTCGAAATCCAAAGGAAAAAAATCTGATATAAATGCCTATCGGAATTCAAAGTTTTTTGCACAGACCGTTCATAATGCTAGAAAACGAACTCCAAATTTAGATCAACTTATTATTTTTGCAGGAGCCTGTCAGTCCCATTTTGAATCACTTATTCGCGCTGGAGCAAATTTTGCTAGTTCACCTTCTCGAATTAATATTCATGCTCTGGATCCTGTTTATATCGTTTCAAAAATTAGCTTTACTCCCTTTCAACAGTCCATCAATGTATGGGACGCATTAAAAAATACATTAACGGGTGATAAAGGATTGGGAGGAATCGAAACGAAAGGGATCTTGAGGACAGGAATGCCATATCAATCCCATATAGATGATTAGCCGCTTTGAATACCCATTCATTCGGCTATTTTTATTTGCTTTTTTTCATCAAAAATAATCCTTTACATAGAAAAGGAAATTATGGGCATGATATGAATGTAGAAAAAAAGACAAAATTGAGGAATAAAATATATTGACAATAGGGGTTGGTCGTTGATAAAATAATAAATTTGTTTGACAAAAGGTTGACCCCATGGTATAATTTTATATAGTGAGGTGGAAGCGAATGGGAAAAACATTAGCGGACATTAAGAACGCACTGGACTCTAATTTAGGGAAAAGACTTTTGTTGAAAGCTAATGGTGGTCGAAGAAAGACAATCGAACGTTCCGGAGTACTGGCTGAAACATATCCGTCTATTTTTGTAGTAGAGTTGGATCAGGAAGAAAACGCCTTTGAAAGAGTTTCTTACAGTTATGCAGATGTTTTAACAGAAACTGTAGAATTGACATTTTATGAAGACAACACTGGGAGTTTAGCAATAGGACAGCAGTAGACAAATTGTTTACTGCTTTTTATTTTGTCTTAAAATAAAACTTCATTCAGCGGGAGCTTATATTCCCGTTTGCGACAGGTTATAATTGCTTTCTCAAGCAACTATATTTTTTACATCATAAATTTCCCCCTTATACTTAGGCTGTGTTAAAAGCTAAAGTTGACTTAATATTTTGATTGGAGCGGTAAGAGTAGCACCTGAAGTGGAAATCCACTGTCAAGTTAAACAAGTCTAAATTTCAAAGTACAATAAATGGATTATTTCCCTCACATTCATTTTCTGGGGAAAGTTCCCCCTTATGAAGGTGAGAAAAAGGGGAAAGATATTCATACGGCCATTTTAAAGGGGGATGTATAATGGGTAGAAGACGGGGCATTATGTCTGAACGCTTTAAAGAAGAGCTGGCTAAAGAGCTTGGATTTTACGATGTGGTTCAAAAAGAAGGTTGGGGCGGCATTCGAGCGCGAGATGCCGGTAATATGGTAAAACGAGCGATTGAAATAGCGGAACAACAGCTCAGTAATAAGCAATAACCTAATAATATTTCCAAAAGGCCGTAAAGAACTGAAGGTTTTCTCTTCAGTTCTTTTTTTACTCCTCATTTATTGATACAATAAAGTGAATCTTCGCGTGTAGGTCACTACCAGCAAGATAAGAATAAAATTAATTGGCAAAGAAAATTGAAACCTCCCTTTTCTCAGAAAAGCGGATATGTTAAAATAACGTGTTTAAAACAGAGATGAATGTTATTATTTACATAAAAACTAGGCTGTTCGTGGTAAAGTAGGTGTATAAGATGAAATTACTAATGAAGGCTCCAGCAAAGATCAATCTGTCTTTAGATGTTCTATACAAACGTCCTGATGGTTATCATGAGGTTGAAATGGTGATGACAACAATTGACTTGGCAGACAGGATTGAGCTAGCTGAAATAAAAGGAAATCAAATTAAAATGGTTTCACATAATCGATTTGTCCCAGATGATGAGAGAAATTTAGCCTTTCAAGCGGCTAAAATTCTAAAAGAACGTTTCAAAGTCAATCGAGGTGTCTCAATCACCATTGACAAGGTAATACCAGTGGCAGCTGGTCTTGCAGGTGGGAGCAGTGATGCCGCTGCGACATTAAAAGGTTTAAATCAATTATGGAACTTAGGATTAACCTTGGATGAATTAGCGAGAATTGGATCAGAAATTGGATCGGACGTTGCTTTTTGTATATACGGCGGAACGGCCCTTGCACGCGGTCGCGGAGAAAAAATTGAAAGATTACCTGCACCGCCTAATTGTTGGGTGATCCTAGCGAAGCCAACAATCGGTGTTTCAACTTCGGACGTGTACCGCAATTTAAAAGTTAATGAACTACAACATCCAAATATGAAGGCGATGATTGATTCGATTGTCCAACAAGATTATGAAGGTGTCTGCAAGAATATGGGGAATGTACTGGAGTCTGTTACATTAAAGATGCATCCTGAAGTACAACATATTAAAGACCAAATGAAGAGATTTGGAGCAGACGCTGTTCTAATGAGTGGGAGCGGTCCTACAGTATTCGGATTAGTGCAACATGATTCAAGAATGCAAAGGATCTACAATGGCCTAAGAGGGTTTTGTGACCAAGTATATGCCGTAAGACTGATTGGTGCCCCAGAAGGTATTGTTTAAACCCGTATATTAATGATATATTATTTCTAAACATTCGGTTTTATAGGAGGTCAGATGGGATGAAATTCCGTCGGAGCGAGCGTCTGATTGATATGACACATTACCTTTTAGAACATCCACGGCAACTTGTTCCTTTAACCTTTTTTGCAGAGAGATACGGTTCAGCTAAATCCTCTATTAGTGAAGACTTGGCCATAGTAAGGGAAACTTTTGAGCAAAGAGGAATTGGTACATTGCAAACGGTCCCTGGTGCAGCTGGAGGGGTAAAGTACTTTTCAAAAGTAAGTCAACAAGATGCTAGAATCTTTATACATGAGCTTTGCCAACAAATTGAAAAACCTGAAAGATTATTACCAGGTGGTTATCTTTATATGACGGATTTATTAGGGAATCCGCAAACCACTCATAAAGTGGGGAAATTATTAGCCGCTGCATATGCCGAAACAGATATTGATGTGATTATGACGATGGCTACTAAGGGAATCCCAATCGCACATGCAGTAGCCACTCATTTAAATGTACCTGTTGTCATCGTCAGACGGGATAGTAAGGTAACAGAAGGGCCTACTGTCAGTATCAATTATGTTTCAGGATCGTCTAAACGGATTGAAACGATGGTGTTATCAAAGCGCAGTTTAAAAGAAGGATCAAAGGTATTAATTGTCGATGACTTTATGAAAGCTGGCGGTACTGTTAATGGGATGAGAAGTCTTTTGCGGGAATTTAACGGTACAGTCGCAGGCATTGCTGTTCTAGTAGAAGCTGAACATGTCGAAGAGCGCCTAGTCGATGATTACCTATCATTAGTGAAGCTACAGAATGTCGATGCAAAAGAAAATGAAATTACAGTCGTCGAGGGCAATTACTTCTCAAAGGGGAAAGGTTTTTTGCCTCATTCCTAACAATGAGGCAATTCCTTCCTTCTTAAGGGGAATAGGTGAGAAGGTCATCAGAAGTGCAAAAAATTTCGGGAAGTACGCAAATTTTTCGAGAACTACTCAAAAACCTGAGGATAAGCGCAAATTTAGCGAGAAGTAGCACAAAAGTCCAAGAGAAATAGCTAAATCCCTGTGAGAAATATGCAAAAAATGAAAAATAGCGTGGATTTTGAAAAAAAACATAGTCAAGCGGATTACCAGAATTTCGAAAAAATACCTTAAATGATGTATGATAAAGTGGTATAATAGATCATCTCTTACAAAAGCATAGGTAAATCTAAAGAGTTTATTGTCTTAAGAGAATTAAGAATATTATGAAAAGGGGGGAGTTCCGAATGGAGATGATTTCTACGAAGGAAGCACCAGCAGCCATCGGACCATATTCACAAGGAATAATTGTAAATAATATGTTTTATAGTTCTGGGCAAATTCCATTGACAAAAGAGGGAGTGATGGTAGAAGGGGATGTGTCCAAACAAACACATCAAGTCTTTCATAATCTTCAAGCCGTATTGGAAGAAGCAGGTACTTCATTTGAAAATGTAATCAAAACAACTGTTTTTCTTGCGGATATGAATGATTTTTCCGAAGTCAATGAGATATATAGTGGATATTTTCGTGATCATAAACCAGCTCGTTCTTGTGTTGAAGTAGCAAAACTACCAAAAGACGCAAAAGTTGAAATAGAAGTTATTGCACTCGTGAAATAATTGCGAGTGTTTTTTGTTATTTAGGAAACACACTGGAATTATTGGTAAAGTTTAGTCCTTTTTTAAAAAAAGTTCGTATAAAAGAAGGAATATTAAAAAAATTGTTGAATATATGTAATAGATTTGAGTCTAGGTAAAGGTGGTGAACAAAATGGAAGTAACAGATGTAAGATTACGCCGAGTGAATACTGATGGTCGAATGAGGGCTATTGCTTCAATTACGCTTGATAATGAGTTTGTTGTACATGATATCCGTGTAATTGATGGGAATAATGGCCTTTTTGTAGCAATGCCTAGTAAACGTACTCCAGATGGAGAGTTTCGTGATATTGCTCATCCGATTAATTCTAGTACACGTGGTAAGATCCAAGACGCAGTGTTAGCAGAGTACCATCGTTTAGGTGAATTAGAAGAAGTGGAATTAGAAGAAGCAGGTGCTTCCTAAAAGAATATAATGCAACAAGAGCCTACTTCAAAAGTATGGCTCTTTTTTCGTGGGGTGGCCCCCAGTATTAGTTATTGACATGGATGAACTCCCATTTTTTCGCTATACGATAAAGCAATTGTTATTTTTTCACGGATCATTAAAAAATGTGAATTCCAAGTAGATTATACAATTCCTGATAGTTATTTGCTTATTTTGAACCCCTTATAGACTTCCGAAAGTAATTCTCTCTTCCACCCCACCCAAAATACCCCAAGACCCAAATGACAAAAATTTGTACTTTTCTAACTTACCTTGAAAATGTGGCTTTTTTGAGATATATTCATTATGGACAAAAAGGTTATAGGGGGACCCTATATGACGAAAACTTACGCTATTATATTAGCTGCGGGACAGGGTACTAGAATGAAATCAAAATTATATAAAGTCCTACACCCTGTTTGTGGCAAACCAATGGTTGAACATGTTGTTGACCAGATTAATGCTTTACATACAGATAAAATTGTAACGATTGTTGGACATGGTGCGGAGAAAGTCAAGGTACATCTTGGGGATCAATGCGAATTTGCCATTCAAGAGGAACAATTAGGAACTGCACATGCTGTTATGCAAGCTGAATCTTTATTAGCAAATGAGCCGGGAACGACTCTTGTTATTTGTGGAGACACCCCGCTTATAAAATCTGAGACGATGGAAGCGCTTATCAATCATCATAATACTCAGAAAGCAAAAGCGACTATTCTTACAGGGTATGCAGAGGATCCGACTGGATACGGGAGAATTATCCGAAATGATCAAGGGAATGTTGAACGGATCGTTGAACATAAAGATGCGTCTGTAGAAGAGAGAAAGGTAAAGGAAATCAATACAGGGACATACTGTTTTGATAATATTGCTTTATTCGAAGCATTGAAGAAAGTGAATAATGATAATATTCAAGGTGAGTATTACCTGCCAGATGTGATTGAAATCTTAAAATCTGAAGGTGAAATTGTTTCCGCCTATCAAACTGATGATTTCGATGAGACATTAGGAGTGAATGACCGAGTTGCCTTGAATGAGGCAGAACGATTAATGAGAAAACGCATTAATGAACAACATATGAGAAATGGTGTAACGATTATTGACTCGAATAATACGTATATAGGTACTGATGTTACGATCGGTTCCGATACAGTCATTTATCCTGGTACTACTCTTACCGGAAACGTAACCATTGGAGAAGAATGCATCATTGGACCAAATTCTGAAATTAAAGATTGCTTCGTAGGCAACCAAACGACAATTCGGCAATCAGTTGCTTATGATAGCTCAATTGGATCTCATGTGCAAATTGGCCCATTCTCACATATTCGGCCGAATTCCTCCGTTTCTGATGATGTAAAAATTGGAAACTTCGTTGAGATTAAGAAATCAACATTCGGTCAAGGTAGTAAAGCTTCGCATTTAAGCTATATCGGTGATGCTGAAGTAGGAGATGGGGTCAATATAGGTTGTGGTTCTATCACTGTGAACTATGATGGCAAAAATAAATATCTAACTAAGATTGAAGATGGGGTATTTGTAGGTTGTAATTCTAATTTAGTTGCACCAGTAACGATTGGGAAGGGCTCTTACATAGCTGCAGGTTCAACCATTACAGACCATGTTCCAAGCGAAGCCTTGTCTATTGCGCGTGCTCGCCAGGTTAATAAAGAAAATTATGTTCAAAAATTAAACCAAAACAAAAAATAATTCGGAGGTCCACCATGCTTAACCAGTATTTAGATCCAAATTTAAAGATATTCTCACTAAACTCTAATCCAGAATTAGCTAAGGAAATTGCTGACTTTGTTGGTGTAGAGCTAGGTAAATGTTCCGTTAGACGCTTTAGTGATGGGGAAATTCAAATTAATATTGAAGAAAGCATTCGTGGTTGCGATGTATATGTCATTCAATCCACAAGCTCACCAGTAAATGATAATCTAATGGAAACACTTATCATGGTGGATGCGTTAAAACGTGCATCTGCTCGTACGATTAATGTTGTATTACCTTATTATGGATATGCACGTCAAGATCGTAAAGCACGTGCACGTGAACCAATTACAGCCAAATTAGTGGCCAATTTGTTAGAAACATCAGGAGCAACTCGCGTTATTTCTCTTGACCTGCATGCACCGCAAATACAAGGATTCTTTGATATTTTAATTGATCATCTTATGGGTGTACCTATTTTAGCGGATTACTTTAGTAAAAAAGATTTTTGTGACGATATTGTCGTTGTTTCTCCTGACCACGGTGGAGTTACGCGTGCTCGTAAAATGGCAGAAAGATTAAAGGCACCAATTGCTATTATTGATAAACGTCGACCAAAACCGAATGTCGCAGAAGTGATGAATATTGTTGGCAATATTGAAGGGAAAGTTGCTATTTTAATTGATGATATTATCGACACAGCTGGAACCATTACTTTAGCAGCCAACGCTTTAGTAGAAAATGGTGCTAAAGAAGTATATGCTTGTTGTACACATCCTGTTTTATCTGGACCAGCTATTGAACGTATTGAGAATTCAAATATTAAAGAACTCGTTGTAACGAATTCGATTGCCCTAGACGGAGAGAAAAAGATTGAAAAACTTGTACAACTTTCTGTTGCTCCACTAATTGGAGAAGCAATTATTCGTGTACATGAAAACCAATCAGTAAGTACTTTATTTGATTGACGACTTTTTAGAGGCTTCAGCATCAGTGCTGAGGTCTCTTTTATTTGCTTTTAAAAGTCCTTTTTTTCTAAGATAGAGAGTCGAATATAGGAATTAAGTAATGGAATACCCCTTATTTCTCTTCTAGGAAAATATGCAAAATAAATAAGGATAAAATGTTTAGAGTGGAGAGTTTTAGGGAAACTATTAAAGAGGACTAAAATATTTTAATTGAATTGGAAGGGGATTTTTATTCATGACTGCTTTATTAGAAGCAACAAAACGGGATAATTTCCGTAAATCAGCTTTAGCGAAAATTCGCAAAGAAGGGAACATTCCTGCGGTTGTGTATGGAAAGACTTTTAATGGTGAAGCGATTGCAATAAATAGTATGCAATTACTTAAGACGTTACAAGAAAATGGACGTAATGGTGTTATTTCACTTAGTATACAAGGTGACAAACATAATGTTGTATTGCAAGATTATCAAGAAGATCATCTGAAAAATGAAATTGTACATGCTGATTTCTTAGAAGTTGATTTATCATCAGAGATTACGGCACCTGTTCGTGTCAACTTAGTGGGAACAGCCGCTGGGGTAAAAGATGGTGGGGTTCTTCAACAACCATTATTTGAAATTAATATTACGGCAAAAGTAAGTGATATGCCAGACGAAATTAATGTAGATGTTTCAAATCTTCAAGTAGAGGAAGTTATTTCTGTTGGTGACATCAAGGATCAATTCAACTTCGAATTTAACCATGAAGACTCTGAAACAATCGTGTCTATCCTTGCACCAAGACAGGAAGAGGAAATTGATTCAGGGGAAGAACAAGAACCAGGTGTTCCAGATCGTGAAGAGGGACGCGAATAATAGAAGGACGGTTTCATAAAGACATAGCTAGTGGGCTATGTCTTTTATTTTTCCTTTTTTTAATTATAGAAGTAAATAAATGGATCCCTTTACTCGAAAAAATAGTTGCTTGGCAGGAGTCATAGAATTTCTTCTAACGAATCACATACAATATGATAAAATCAATATAACTTATAAATATAAGTTTTTATTTTTTGTGTATAATGAAAAGAAGGAATCTGAGGTGTAAAAGATGAAATTATTAGTAGGGTTAGGTAATCCTGGACCTCGTTTCGATGGTACACGGCATAATATTGGGTTTGAAGTGATCGATGAATTAGCTAGTCGGTTTGGTGTAACATTAAATCAAGCAAAGCATAAAGGGATCTATTCATCTATTCAAAAGGGAACGGAGAAGCTCATACTACTAAAACCTCTTACATACATGAATTTATCCGGTGAAAGCATTGGGGAGGTTATGCGTTATTATAAAATTGAAACAAAAGATCTTTTAATTATATATGATGACTTAGACTTGCCTGTTGGGAAAATTCGCCTACGCCAAAAAGGCAGTGCTGGCGGTCATAATGGAATAAAATCCACTATTGCTCACGTAGGAACTCAGAACTTTAACCGAATAAGAATTGGAGTGGATCGTCCAAAAGGCGATATTCCAGTTCCGGATTATGTGTTAGGAAAGTTCTCCAAAGAGGAGAGAGTGATGATGAATGAAATGGTTCAAAAAAGCGCAGATGCTTGCGAGGCGTGGATCGAACAACCTTTCATCGAAGTCATGAATGAATTTAATAAATAAAAAATGAATATCCTCCTTTATGTAAGTACATAATATATAAAAAGCTATGTCATAAAGGAGGAAGATACTCCATGGCGATTCATTATCGTTGTCGTCATTGTGGTACGAATATTGGGAGTATTGACCAAAGTGCCATCTCAACAGAACAACTTGGTTTGCAACTCTTATCAACTGACGAAAGAAAAGAGATGGTGCAATATGAAAGGAACGGGGACGTAAACATTTCGACCATTTGCGAGGATTGCCAAGAATCCTTAGAAAGAAACCCAGAATTTCATCAATACGATTATTTTATTCATTAAAAGCTTTGGATCAAAGTCCAAAGCATTTTTCTGTTATTAGAAAAGCGGAGGCGACTGTAAGCGGCGACAAGCAATTGCCAAGATCCGTAAGAGGGAGTTCTTTTCCCACTGAAGGAGATTGTCAATTGACCTC
>NZ_JAUSUC010000038.1 GCF_030813365.1 Oikeobacillus pervagus | reverse complement strand
AAGATCCGTAAGAGGGAGTATTTTTCCCACTGAAGGAGATTGCCAATTGACCTCGAGCCGCTAGGAGCCGCAGCTAGATCGAGAAAAGCGGAGGCGACTGTCCAGCGACGACAAGCAATTGTCAAGATCCGTAAGAGGGAGTATTTTTCCCACTGAAGGAGATTGCCAATTGACCTCGAGCCGCTAGGAGCCGCAGCTAGATCGAGAAAAGCGGAGGCAACTATCCGGGAGACAAAATCGATAAAAGCTTTCATTTTGAGGGGAGGAACGATCTTGAATAGCTTACAAACGATGTTATTACAAAATGATGAGATCGAATCGATTATTCAAGGTGTAGAAGAAGGTTTAGTTGAACAACTTGTTGCTGGACTTTCTGGTTCGGCAAGATCATTATTTATTGCAGCAATGTATGAGAAGACAAAACGTCCAACGATGATTATTACCCATAATTTACTTCAAGCACAAAAATTGTATGATGATCTCATTTCATTTGTTCCGACTGAGGAACTATATATATATGCGGCAAATGAACTGATTGCTGCGGAGATTAGTATAGCAAGTCCGGAATTGAAATCTCAAAGAATTGAGGCCTTAAATCAATTAGCTAATGTTGAGTCAGGGATTTATATTGTTCCGGCACCGGGAATGCGCAAAATTCTCCCTCCACCTTCTGTTTGGAGGAAATTCCAAAAGACCTTTTCTCTGGGCGATGATATTGAAATAGAGGAACTTCTACAAAGTTTACTATATATGGGGTACCAACGGTCAGATATGGTCAATACACCAGGAGAATATAGTATTCGTGGGGGAATAATTGATATTTATCCACTCACAACGAATGATCCCATTCGGATCGAATTATTTGATACCGAAATTGATTCCATCCGTTTTTTTTCCATAGATGACCAACGATCTCTTAGAAATACAAATAGTGTCACCATCGGACCCTTTACAGAATATCCATTGACAAGTGAGCAGCTTGTGACGGTAGCTAATAAATTAGAGAATGCCCGGGCAGCCTCACTAAAGAAGATTAAAAAAGAGCAGGTAAAAGAACGATTCATTCAAAATATTGGTTATGATATTGAACGATTAAAGTCAGGGCAAATCATTGAGCAAATGACAAAGTATCTATCATTTGCTTACGAGGAAACAAGTAGTTTGCTAGATTATCTTCCTCAAAATGGTGTGGTTTTTTTAGATGAAGTAAGTCGCATACATGAAATGAGTGAATCATTAGATAAGGAAGAGGCGGAGTGGTATACATCTTTACTAGAGGAAGGGCAGATTGTTCACGATTTAAAAGTCTCCCATTCCTTACCGACGTTGTTTTCAGAAATCAAACAGCCGCGGATTTATCTAACTCTTTTTTTACGGCATTTTGCTCATACAAACCCGCAAAATATTTTAAATGTGTCTTGCAAACCAATGCAAAATTTCCATGGGCAAATGAATTTGCTAAAGACAGAAATTCAACGTTGGCAACGAGGAAATTATACCGTTTTATTTCTTGGGCCGAATGAAGAAAGAGTTAAGAAAATTCAAAATGTATTGCACGATTATGAGATTGAGGCAATCGGTACAGGACATGACCATTCGATTTTATTAGGAAAGATCATGACGGTTGAAGGATCACTTCATACAGGATTCGAACTGCCGATGTTAAAGCTGGCTGTTGTGACAGAGGAAGAATTATTTAATAAAAAAACGAAAAAGACTCCTCGAAGGCAGAAACTATCGAATGCTGAAAGAATTAAAAGCTACTCAGAACTTAATGTGGGAGATTATGTTGTTCATGTAAACCACGGGATTGGAAAATATTTAGGGATTGAAACATTAGTCATTAATGGAGTGCATAAGGATTATTTAAATATTAAGTATCAAGGGACAGATCAGCTGTATGTACCAGTTGATCAAATTGAACTTGTTCAGAAATATGTGGGGTCAGAGGGAAAAGACCCTAAAATTTATAAATTGGGTGGAAGTGACTGGAAACGGGTCAAAAAGAAAGTCCAATCTTCCGTCCAAGATATTGCGGATGATTTAATTAAACTGTATGCCGAAAGGGAAGCGGCAAAAGGGTACTCATTTTCACCTGATGGGGACCTTCAGCGTGAATTTGAAATGGCTTTCCCTTATGAGGAAACAGAAGATCAATTGCAATCTGTTCAGGAAATTAAAAAAGACATGGAAAAAGAACGCCCAATGGATCGATTATTATGCGGTGATGTAGGTTACGGAAAAACAGAAGTAGCCATTCGTGCAGCATTTAAAGCCATTATGGATGGAAAACAAGTAGCCATACTCGTTCCTACCACGATATTAGCTCAGCAGCATTATGAAACGGTCAAGGAAAGATTTCAAGATTATCCAATCTCGATTGGCCTTTTAAGTCGTTTCAGAACAAGAAAAGAACAAACTGAGGTTATTAAAGGATTGAAAAATGGCACAGTCGATATGGTAATCGGTACACATCGCCTATTATCAAAAGATGTAAAGTATCATGATTTAGGTTTACTTATAGTTGATGAAGAGCAACGATTTGGTGTTACACATAAAGAAAAGGTGAAAAAGTTAAAAACGAATGTTGATGTATTAACTCTAACGGCTACGCCAATTCCACGAACATTACATATGTCGATGTTAGGTGTTCGGGATTTATCGGTTATTGAGACACCACCCGAGAATCGTTTTCCTGTACAAACATATGTGATGGAATACAATGGCCCATTAGTGAAAGAAGCTATTGAAAGGGAACTAGCTCGTGAAGGACAAGTATTTTTCCTATACAATCGGGTCGAGGATATTGAAAGAAAAGCAGAAGAAATTTCGATGTTAGTTCCAGATGCACGTGTGCAATATGCACATGGTCAAATGACAGAAACGGAGCTCGAATCAGTGATTCTTGGCTTTCTGGAAGGGGAATTTGACGTCTTGGTCACAACGACGATCATTGAGACAGGTGTGGATATACCAAACGTGAATACCCTCATCGTGTATGATGCGGATCGTATGGGCTTGTCCCAGCTCTATCAAATTAGGGGAAGGGTTGGACGTTCTAACCGCGTGGCCTATGCGTATTTTATGTACAGAAAAGATAAAGTACTTTCAGAAGCAGCGGAAAAACGTTTGCAGGCAATTAAAGAATTTACTGAGCTTGGATCTGGTTTCAAAATTGCCATGAGGGATTTATCTATTCGAGGTGCAGGAAACCTGTTAGGGTCTCAACAGCATGGATTTATTGATTCTGTTGGATTTGATTTATATTCCCAAATGTTAAAAGAGGCGATTGAAGAACGGAAAGGCGACGAGGATAGAGAGGCAAAAGTAACCTTTGAGGTTGAGTTAGATATTGATGCCTATATTCCTGACGCCTATATTAAGGATGGACAACAAAAGATTGAAATGTATAAGCGATTCCGATCCCTTTCTTCTCTTGAGGAAGTTCAGGAATTACAAGAGGAGATGGTCGACCGTTTTGGAGATTATCCGACAGAAGTGAATTATTTATTCTTAATAGCTGAAATGAAAATTTTCGCTCAGAAGATGAAAATGGAGTCCATTAAACAACTAAAAGATAAAATTACTATGTATATGAGTGAAGAAGGAACGCAAAATATTGATGGTTCTAAAGTTTTTTCGTTATGCAATGAGTATGGCCGCAATATTGGATTAGGAATGGAAGGGGCCAAACTGATGATTACGATGAACATTAAGGGTGTACCGATTGAACAATGGTTTGATACGGCTTATAACATCATTAAAAATATTGAAAAGGCCAAAAAAGAGTAAAAAAGCTGAAAACTTCATCAAAAAATCCCGGGAAATGTTCAAATAACCCGGGAACAAGCGCAAATCCCACGAAAAGCGGTGCAAATCTATGTGGGAAACCGTCAAAAGAGCGTGGGAAATGATCAAAATCCCGCCCCTCACTCCGTCCGCGAAAAAAGGGAACCCCGTGCCAGAAGGAGTGCAAATCTCAGCGGGAAATAGTCATAAATCCCGGGAAAAGTTCAAATAACCTGAGAACAAGCGCAAATCCCACGAGAAGCGGTGCAAATCTGTGTGGGAAATAGTCAAAAGAGCGTGGGAAATGATCAAAAGCCCGCCCCCCACTCCGTCCGCGGAAAAAAGGGAACCCCGTGCCAGAAGGAGTGCAAATCTCAGCGGGAAATAGTCATAAATCCCGGGAAATGTTCAAATAACCCGAGAACAAGTGCAAATCCCACGAGAAGCGGTGCAAATCCGTGTGGGAAATAGTCAAAAGAGCGTGGGAAATGATCAAAATCCCGCCCCCCCACTCCGACCGCGAAAAAAGGGAACCCCATGCCAGAAGGAGTGCAAATCTCAGCGGGAAATAGCCATAAATCCCGGGAAAAGTTCAAATAACCCGAGAACAAGCGCAAATCCCACGAGAAGCGGTGCAAATCTATGTGGGAAATAGTCAAAAGAGCGTGGGAAATGATCAAAAGCCCGCCCCCCATTCCGACCGCGGAAAAAAGGGAACCCCGTGACAGAAGGAGTGCAAATCTCAGTGGGAAATAGTCATAAATCTCGGGAAATGTTCAAATAACCCGGGAACAAGCGCAAATCCCACGAGAATTGGTGCAAATCTGTATGGGAAATAGTCAAAAGAGCGTGGGAAATGATCAAAAGCCCGCCCCCCATTCCGACCGCGGAAAAAAGGGAACCCCGTGACAGAAGGATGCAAATCTCAGCGGGAAATAGTCATAAATCCCGGGAAAAGTTCAAATAACCCGAGAACAAGTGCAAATCCCACGAGAATTGGTGCAAATCTGTGTGGGAAATAGCCAAAAGAGCGTGGGAAATGATCAAAAGCCCGCCCCCCACTCCGGCCGCGGAAAAAAGGGAACCCCATGCCAGAAGGAGTGCAAATCTCAGCGGGAAATAGTCATAAATCCCGGGAAAAGTTCAAATAACCCGGGAACAAGTGCAAATCCCACGAGAAGCGGCGCAAATCAGATGACAGGGGAATGTTATATATTTCCTAGCGAGAAAAAATCACCATATGTGTATAGAACTTTCTAGGTGTAGGATACTAACAACAACAAAGGTAAAGAATTCCCTTTAGGCAATTGTTCATTGCCAATAAAATCATCTGATGAAAGAGAGGCAACAAAGATGAAAGCAACAGGTATAGTTCGTCGTATTGATGATTTAGGACGAGTAGTTATCCCTAAAGAAATTCGTAGAACCTTAAGAATTCGCGAAGGAGACCCATTAGAGATTTTCGTTGATCGTGACGGTGAAGTGATCTTAAAAAAATATTCACCTATCAGTGAGCTTAGTGACTTTGCAAAAGAATATGCAGAAGCACTATTTGATAGTTTGGGAAGTCCTGTTCTTATTTGTGATCGCGATGAGGTCATTGCAGTTGCGGGGGTATCCAAAAAGGAATATTTAAATAAAAACATAAGCGAATCTGTTGAAAAAACATTAGAAGAAAGAACATCTATCTTACACACTCAACAAGGGAAAATGGCTTTGATTGATGGGATGGAGGAAGAACTACATTCTTACACAAATGCACCGATCATTGCAAACGGAGACCCAATTGGGGGCGTCATCATTTTCTCCAACGAGCGATCCATTGGTGAGGTAGAACAAAAAGCAGTCGAAACGGCGGCAAGCTTCCTTGCTAGACAAATGGAATCATAAAAAGGAAGGAGTAGTGTGGCAAATACTACTCCTTTTTTGTTGCCTTTTTTCTCCAAAGTCTTTTGTTTTGATCTCTTATGTCTCGCTGTGGTGATCTGATATACACATTTTCTATGGAACTACACAGCCTCTTTTTGCCTATACCCTAGATGTTTTTTATGTATCCTTCTCCTTTTGCAAAGTTTTGAAAAATCCTTTACATTTGTAGTAGTTTCATTTCATACATCTTTGGGGGAATATCTCACGCCTAAGATGATTTTCTATACGGGAAGGGCAGGAGAGTTATTTGCCTTATCAACAAAGGGAATTTATGAAAGGCGCCCTAATCTTAACAGTGGCTGCTTTCGTTATAAAAGTATTAAGTGCGGTGTATCGTGTCCCCTTTCAAAATATTGTAGGGGATGTTGGATTTTACATATATCAACAAGTGTATCCCTTCTATGGAATTGCATTGGGGTTATCAACATTCGGGTTTCCTGTTATGATCTCCAAGCTGGTTGCAGAGAAAAACAAAAGGGAGGATATTCGATTTATTATTTCGACCTCCTTTCTGTTTATTAGTATAATAGGAGGATTATTATTCACCTTTACCTATTTTGGTGCGCCTTTTATTGCAAAATGGATGGGGGATTCTCATTTAACAGGATTGATTCAGACGATTTCCTTTTCCTTTTTAATCATGCCTTTTGTATCTGTCATTCGTGGCTTTTATCAAGGGAAAGGGCAGATGGTTCCTTCTGCGGTTTCACAAGTAACAGAACAATCGATAAGGGTCACGACGATCCTATTATTATCCTATATTTTAGTCAGTCATGGATATTCCTTTTATTTAGTAGGTAAGGGGGCACTGTTAGGGTCCATTCTGGGGGGACTTGGCGGGATGTTTGTTTTGTTTTTTTATATAAGACAAAATCGTTTTTCCCCTTCTTATCCGAAAACTTCATCGTTAAAACGTAGAACGATATGGAAGCGTTTGGCATTTCAAGGCATACTCATATGTTTATCAAGTATGATCCTTGTTTTATATCAATTAGTCGATGCGCTTAATTTGTATTTTGGCCTCGTAAAATCAGGGCTTTCCCCGTTGGATGCCAAAATTGAAAAGGGAATATATGACCGAGGACAGCCGTTATTACAATTAGGAACGATTGTGGCTACATCGATTTCACTTATTATCGTTCCAATGATTGCCACTGCATTCGAGCGTGATCACATGGCTGCGGTGAAAAAATATGTGCAGATGTCCTTAAAGGTGAGCTTTGTTGTGGGAGTGGGAGCTGCAATAGGCCTTGTAAATATTATGAAGCCGATAAATCAAATGTTGTTCGAAAACACGAATGGTTCTCATGTATTAGCTGTTTTTTGTTTATCCATTTTATTCAGTTCCCTCATTTTGACACTATCGGCTGTATTGCAGGGAGTTGGCGAATTTTTCACTCCTGCCTGGGCAATTGCTTTGGGACTTCTATTGAAGTATGTTGGAAATCAACTATTGATTACAAAATTGGGAACGATGGGAGCTAGTGTATCAACCGTGCTTTCCATGTTAATCGTGAGCTTTATTTTGTGGTGGAAAATCAAGAGGAAATTTCCGTTAAAAGTATTTACGAATGAGATGATCAAGAAATGCCTTCTAGCAACGATGATGATGACGGTCTCCATTCAATTATGGATCATGATGTTATCATATTTCCCATTTATTGCAGATGATCGTCTTCACTCCACGTTTATATCCATTAGCAGCGTGGTAATAGGAGGGATTATGTTTGTTTATTCTGTTTTGAAAAGTGGAGTTTTTAAGGAAAATGAATTGGCTTTCCTTCCATATGGTCATCAATTAGTGCTGATATCAAATAAAATTTACAAAAGAGGATGAAAAAGATGAATCATACTATACACATCACAGGGTTAGGTGCAGGTAGTTTGGAGCAATTGCCACTTGGGGTCTATCGGAAAATTCAGGAAACACCTACCGTATTCGTTCGAACAGTGGAACACCCTGTAATAGCTGAGTTAATGAAAGAAGGGAAGCATTTCATTAGCTTTGACCATATATATGAAAAGCATGATCAATTTGAAGGGGTATACGAGGAGATTGTTGACCAATTAATGGAGAAGGCCAAAAAGGAAGATATCGTATATGCCGTCCCGGGACATCCAATGGTTGCGGAAAAGACCATCCAATTATTGTTGGAAAAAGAAGAAGAAGGATCCGTTGTTATCCGGATAGAAGGAGGACAAAGTTTTCTTGATGCCCTATTTACGTCTGTGAAAGTGGACCCAATTGAAGGATTTCAATTATTGGATGGAACTGATTTAAAAAAAGAAGATATTAATATAAAACAACATGTTATCATTGCACAAGTATATGATGCTTTCATCGCTTCAGAAGTAAAGTTAACGTTAATGGAAAAATACCCAGATGACTACCCTGTCTATATTGTTACTGCAGCGGGGAGTATGGAAGAAAAGGTAACAAAGCTTCCGTTATATGAACTCGATCACAATATCAAGATCAATAACTTAACTTCGCTATATGTTCCACCCATTGATGATGAGGAATTATTATATAAAGAATTCCGCTCACTACGCCAAATTATTGCTGAATTGCGTGGACCAAATGGTTGTCCTTGGGATCAAAAACAAACACATCAATCATTGAAAAGATATTTAATTGAAGAATCATATGAGCTGATCCATGCTATTGATCAAGATGATATTGATAATATGATTGAGGAGTTAGGAGATGTATTGCTTCAGGTGATGCTTCACGCTCAAATAGGTGAAGATGATGGAATGTTTTCAATTGATGATGTGATTGAAAGTATATCAGCCAAAATGGTGAGAAGACATCCACATGTTTTTGGAGACCTTGAAGTGAGTAATGCGGATGAAGTTGTAAAGAATTGGGCTATCATTAAAGAGAGGGAGAAAGGAAGCACCGAAACATCGATCTTGGATAAAGTAATAAAAGGACAACCCGCCATCATGGTCGCACATGAGTATCAAAAAGCTTGTTCGAAAGTAGGATTTGATTGGGATCACGTTCAAGGCGCCTTAGATAAAGTATTGGAGGAATGGCAGGAATTTATTGTAGAAGCCCAAAATGGTCACAAAGAAAATCAAATCATGGAATTTGGAGACGTTCTATTTGCTCTTGTGAATGTTGCGAGATTTTACAACATTCACCCTGAGGAAGCTTTGATCAAGGTGAATCAGAAATTTTACCGAAGATTTTCTTACGTGGAAAAGAGGGTAAAAGAAAGTGGACGAGATTTTAAACAATTTACTTTAGAAGAGATGGATGAATTTTGGAATGAAGCAAAGAAAAAAGGGTTATAGAAAGGGAGAGTTTAATGGAATCAATGAGATTGGATAAGTATCTAAAGGTTTCAAGGTTAATCAAAAGAAGAACGTTAGCGAAGGAGGTCGCTGATCAAGGAAGGATTACGATAAATGGTGCGGTGGCAAAAGCGAGTTCTAATGTAAAAACAGGAGATGAACTTGTGATCCGTTTAGGACAAAGAATAACGACTTTAAGAGTGGAGCAACTTCAAGAAAGTACACGGAAAGAAGATGCGACACAAATGTTTACGATTTTAAAAGAAGAAAAAATATCCTAATAAAGATACAGAAAATCGTTTTGAAGTTTTTAAGGCGAAAAGATATGGCTTGTTCTATTCATTTTCCTCCTTGCATAAGTATTAACAAAGCTTGTACTCAAGGATTAGCGAGGGGATGAATAAAGTGAGTCAATATTATGAAACAAGTCAAAAAGGGTCTGGCCAACAAGATCATGATGTGGTTATGAGAGGGAGAAAAATCCTGGATATTACGGGAGTCAAGCAGGTCGAAAGTTTTGATAATGAAGAATTTCTCCTTGAAACAGTTATGGGATTTTTAGCGATACGGGGACAAAACCTACACATGAAAAATTTAGATGTCGACAAAGGAATCGTTTCCATTAAAGGGAGAATATTTGATTTAGTATATTTAGATGAGCAGCATGGGGAGAAGGCTAAAGGGTTCTTTAGCAAGTTATTTAGATGACTCTAACGACTCAATTCTCCACGATGCTTGCCATGATCGCAATGGGGGGCTTTTTTGGAGCCACGCTTGATACGTATAATCGATTTCTGAAGAGAAGTATGAGGAAACGATGGATTGTTTTTATTCATGACCTGTTATTCTGGATATTACAAGGGCTGATCATTTTTTATGTGCTGTTCCATGTGAATTATGGGGAAGTACGTTTATATATTTTCCTAGCTTTACTATGTGGCTTTGCAGCTTACCAGGCATTAGTAAAAGGTGTTTATTTGAAATTATTGGAAAGAATTATTTGGCTGACAATATCCTTTTATAAAATGTTAGTAGGTATTTTTATCATGCTTATTTATAACCCAATAAGAGGCACAATTCGCATGCTCATACGTCTCATCATTGCGGTTGGAAAAGGGATGTTGTCTCTTGCCAAGACCATTTTAAATGTATTATTATCGTGTATAAAGTTGCTAATGAAACCATTTTTATGGATATTACGTATAATATATGGTAAAATGCCAAAACGGTTTAAAATAACTGTCGAGAAGAATTTAGCAAAGATGGCAGGACTTTTTATAAAAATGAAGAATCTAATTATTAAATATAGAAATCGCTGGAAAAAGTAATCAAGGAGGATTGGGAATGGGTGTTTTGAAAAAGAAAAAAGTGACAACTTTAAATAATCCTTATATTCATTATCAAGAAAAAAAAGAGAAATTAAATGCTGAACATAAAAAGAAACTTGTTAGGCGGTTGTCAATTTTCGGAACCTTGGCATTAATGGTAATCGGTGTTATGGTTTCGACACTCATTTCCCAACATTCCCGTTTAGAGGCAAAAAAACAAGAAGAAGTAAGGCTTGAGAAATCGCTTGCTAAGTATAAGCAACAAGAGACTTTACTGAATGAAGAGTTAACAAAACTTAATGACGAAGAATACATTGCGAAGTTAGCACGCAAAGATTATTTCTTATCTGGCAAGGGGGAAGTTATTTTTAATATTCCTGAATCGAAGAACAAGGCGAAGAAAGATAAGGAGTCGTCATATTGACACTCTTTTTTTACGTTATATAATATAGAATAAGTTCGATATTTTTTAAGGAGGAACATTTTTTTTATGTCAATCGAAGTAGGCAGCAAGTTACAGGGAAAAGTAACAGGAATCACTAATTTTGGAGCGTTTGTTGAACTACCTGAAGGCTCAACAGGATTGGTTCATATCAGCGAGGTTGCTGACAATTATGTGAAAGACATTAATGATCATTTAAAAGTTGGCGACCAAGTTGAAGTTAAAGTCATCAATGTGGAAAAGGATGGAAAGATCGGTCTGTCTATCCGTAAAGCGAAGGATCAACCACGTCAATCCAGACCACACTCACAGCGCCCACGTCATAAAGGAAATGACCAACGTAACAACAAAGAAAATTTTGAACAAAAAATGGCACGTTTCCTTAAGGAAAGCGAAGATCGTTTATCATCTTTAAAGCGTCATACTGAATCTAGACGTGGTGGTAGAGGTGCTAGAAGAGGCTAACTTGCTGTCTATTTGCATATAGCCATTAGGTTTTCTAGCCAAAATTTCATATTATTTTTGCTTATCATAAAGAGTTGTTATCCATAACAACTCTTTTTGTCATTTTTTGAATGTTGTCCACGTCTAGCGAATTTCTCCGTTTTCTTCCTCCGATAAGTCAACATCAGCTCGAGAAGGGCCTCGCTGTGTTTCCTTTATCTCAGTTTAAACTTGCGAAATCCGTACGCCGATGAGCATGCGTTTTCGCATTTGTGTAAGCAGAACAAAAAATAGACTGAGTAAGAACCGCTTGGATCCTTTTACAGTCTATTTTTTAAGCCAATGACCCGTACGGGATTCGAACCCGTGTTACCGCCGTGAAAGGGCGGTGTCTTAACCGCTTGACCAACGGGCCTCTTTGTATTTACTATAGCGGCGGAGGGGATCGAACCCCCGACCTCACGGGTATGAACCGTACGCTCTAGCCAGCTGAGCTACACCGCCATCTTATTATTTTTTTAAAACACAAATTTTATATTACAGCGACAGAGTTTGAAAGTCAATCTATTTATTGTCTTCTTTTTTATGTCATTCTCTCTATAAACAATGATTGTAGGCAAGCTGCTTTTACAAAACGATACGAAATTTGCAGTATAAAAGTAGGTTCGATTCGATTTATGTCATGTCTTTGTTTCCTTTTCTACCTTTACGCTGAAAATAGTCGAACTTTTCTTTAGGATAGCCTTCCCTTTTTGACAAAGTTTGTGAAAAGGACAAGCTATAATAATGAACAACGATTAAGAATGGGGAGTGTGTAATAGATGGAGAGAGTTGAACAAAATTTAATGGAACCGGTAAGTAATGTCAATTTGGAGAATACAAAAGTAGAAGTCTCGAGGGGATTAAGAAGGCTTTCTTTTAAGTTAGAGAGTTTATTGATCCAGCAGGGCTTTGCTTTATTCTTAATAGGCTTTCTTTTAGGTAGAGCATTAATCTTGTCACATTTAACACCATTTGCATTGCCATTCTTTGCGGCCGTATACATGATCCGTCGCGATCGCGCACCAATAGCTTTAATTGGGCTTTTAGCAGGTTCACTTACACTATCATTAGAAAATATTACTTATACATTTTCAATCACGATTCTCTTTTTAATTAGCTATAGGTTGTCGTCAAAATACTTTCAAAAGGCGGAATTGAGGGCTTTGCCGTTTTTTGTTTTATTTACGACATTGACGGTAAAGCTTCTATTCATTTATGTCCAACATAACCAAATCATCACAACCTATGATTTACTTATGGCCGGAGTTGAAGCAGGTTTAACTTTTATACTTACTTTAATCTTTATGCAGAGCATCCCACTTTTATCCTTCAATAAACGAAAAAGAACGCTAAAAACAGAAGAGATTGTGAGTTTAGTTATTTTATTAGCTTCTGTTATGACAGGGACGATTGGGTGGTCTTTATATGGATTGTCCGTAGAGCATATTTTTTCAAGATACTTAGTATTAGTGTTTGCTTTTATTGCGGGTGCCTCTGTCGGATCGACAGTTGGGGTGGTAACGGGTTTAATCTTTAGTCTTGCCAATGTTTCTAGTTTTTATCAAATGAGTTTACTTGCTTTTGCGGGTTTGCTAGGAGGGCTTCTTAGGGAAGGAAAGAAAGTAGGGACAGCTTTGGGGTTAATTGTTGCTACCTTGTTAATTGGAATGTATGGGGAAGCAGAGGGCTCCTTAACACAGTCTTTATACGAATCGGCTGCTGCGATGTTTTTTTTACTTTTAACCCCTCGGTCCTTAACGGGTAAATTAGCGAAGCATATACCTGGAACTGTAGAACATTCAAATGAACAACAACAGTATTTAAGAAAGATGCGGGATGTGACGTCCAATCGAGTGGAACAATTTGCCTCTGTCTTTAAAGCTCTCTCAAACAGCTTTCTGAAAATGCATAACGGGAATGAAGAGGATGTAGAGCAACGGGAATTAGATTACTTCTTAAGTAATGTGACAGAGAAGACATGTCAAACATGTTTCAAAAAAGAACAATGTTGGGCAAAGAACTTTCACCAAACATATGAAATGATGGAAAACATCGTCTACGAGGTAGATCATGGGAACCCTAACTTATCTCAAAGAATGTCACGAGAATTGGAGAAAAACTGTGTGAAAGGTCAAAGGGTGCAAGAAGCAATTCGTCAAGAATTAACCCATTATCAAGCAAACCTTAAATTAAAAAAACAAGTGTATGAAAGTAGAAAACTTGTGGCAGATCAACTTCTTGGTGTTTCGAAAGTAATGGGGGATTTTGCAATGGAAATCCAACGGGAACGTGAGAACCATTATAGCCAAGAAGAACAAATATTTGAGGCAATGAAAATCTTTGACATTGAAGTGGAAAATGTGGAAATTTATAGTTTGCAAGAAGGGAATGTCGATATTGATATGGTCATTCCGTATACATCGGGACATGGTGAGTGTGAAAAATTAGTGGCCCCGATGTTGTCAGATATATTAGGTGAAACGATTGTTGTTCAAAAGGAAGAACATGCAGGATTTCCAGGAGGGTATTGTCACGCCACCTTTCGCTCAGCTAAAGCTTATGTGGTGGAGTCTGGAGTAGCCCATGCTGCAAAGGGTGGGGGATTAGTTTCTGGAGATAGCTATTCAACGATTGATTTAGGGTCCGGAAAATATGCTGTAGCCATAAGTGATGGGATGGGGAACGGTGAAAGAGCACATCGTGAAAGCAATGAAACTTTAAGCTTACTACAAAAAATTTTAAAATCTGGAATTGAAGAAAAGGTCGCAATTAAATCTGTTAATTCCATCTTGGCACTTCGAACAACAGATGAAATTTTCTCTACATTAGATTTAGCGATTATTGATTTACAGGATGCCACATCTAAATATTTGAAGATTGGCTCGACTCCGAGTTTTATTAAAAGAGGGGATAAAATTATTAAAGTAGAGGCAAGTAATTTACCGATCGGAA
Source organism: Oikeobacillus pervagus (assembly GCF_030813365.1). Taxonomy (NCBI): domain Bacteria; kingdom Bacillati; phylum Bacillota; class Bacilli; order Caryophanales; family Bacillaceae; genus Oikeobacillus; species Oikeobacillus pervagus. Next base: position 15,105 of record NZ_JAUSUC010000038.1, on the reverse strand, counting down.
TTTTACACGACGTGGAGGTTGATGTTGTAACTGAGCAACTGAAAGCAGGTGATTTGCTCATTATGATGAGCGATGGCATTTTTGAAGGACCGAAACATGTGGAAAATTATGATGTATGGATGAAGAGGAAGATTAGTGAAATAGAAACGTCTGATCCACAGGAAGTAGCAGATTTACTGATGGAAGAAGTGATTCGCACAAGATCTGGTGAAATTGAAGATGATATGACCGTGGTTGTGGTAAAAATTCAACATAATCTGCCTAAATGGGCAAGTATCCCCGTCTCAAAATATAAAAAGGAAAAACAGGTCTCCTAATCTTGTGAAAAAAACAGACGGAATAGTATAAATCCCCTCCAATTCGGCGATGATGGGAACAATCATACATTTGGAGGGGAGCTTTATGAAAACAGGTACGATCAAGCAAATTTTATTAATAACAGATGGATGTTCAAACTATGGTGATGATCCAATTGCAATGGCGACTCTAGCAAATGAACAAGGGATAGCGGTGAATGTTATAGGGGTTATGGAACAAGATGTGATGGATCAAAAAAGTATGCAGGAAATTGAGGGGATTGCTGCATCAGGAGGTGGAGTCAGCCAGATCGTCTATGCAAAGCAGCTTTCGCAAACCGTACAGATGGTGACAAGAAAAGCAATGACACAAACACTCCAAGGCGTAGTGAATAAACAGTTAAAAGAAATTTTAGGGAATGACATGACGATTGAGGAATTACCACCTGACAAACGTGGTGAAGTTGTCGAAGTAGTAGATGAATTAGGAGAAACAGCGAATTTACAAGTGCTTATTTTAGTTGATACAAGTGCAAGTATGAAGCATAAACTTCCGACAGTTAAAGAAGCACTCTTAGATCTTTCATTAAGTATGAATGCGCGAATGGGAAATAATTTATTTTCCGTCTATGCCTTTCCAGGGAATAAAAAAGATGTGGAGAAGCTATTAGATTGGACTCCCAAGCTTGAGTCTTTAACGAGTGTATTTTCCAAACTTACTCCTGGGGGAATTACACCAACAGGTCCAGCCATTCAGGAGGCTATCGTCCAATTTAATAAAAAACGTTCAATAAGGGGTCTGCTATCACGTGATGATGAATTCTTTGAAGAATCAGTATAAGTTACCTATTGGGACAGTCTTACGTGGAAAATGGCATCAACATCAGTATAAAATTATAAAGGAACTTGGATTTGGAGCAAATGGGATTGTCTACTTAGTTCAAAGTTCAAACGGATATGCGGCCTTAAAAATGAGTCCTAACAGTTTATCCATTATAACGGAAGTAAATGTATTAAAAGCTTTTTCGAAGGTCCAAGGGTCTGCCCTCGGACCTTCTTTATTGGATGTAGATGATTGGCAGTGGAAAGGAGAATTAGTTCCTTTTTATGTTATGGAATATATACATGGTCGTGATCTTTTATCCTTTGTCCGAGTGAAGGGGTGCTCTTGGATTGGTGTGTTATTAAGCCAATTATTAAGTGATTTACAAAGCTTGCATGAAGAAGGATGGGTGTTTGGGGACTTAAAACCAGAAAACCTAATTGTGACTGAAAACCCAAACAGAATTCGCTGTATTGATGTTGGAGGGACAACGATCAAAGGAAGAGCGATTAAAGAGTTTACCGAGTTTTTTGATCGGGGATACTGGGGATTAGGATCAAGGAAGGCTGAGCCAACATATGATTTATTTGCCGTGTCAATGATCGCTATCAATCTCGCCTACCCGAAAAGATTCGACAAACACCATCAAGGAGATAGTTTGTCACAACTAGTTCAATCCATCAGGCAAAAACAAGAACTAACAAAGATAGAGCCCGTACTCATTAAAGCATTACAAGGACAATATAAAAGTGCATCTGAAATGAGAAGAGAATTACTTCACTGTTTATCCTACTCAAGAATAAGTAAAAGAAAAAAAGAAAAGCAAAAGAAACAGCCAATGAACCAAAAAATAAATAAAAACAATACAACAAGCAAACAATTAAGAAAGAGAAAAAAGAAAGGCAAAAAATTAGAAACCCTCATCATTATCCTAACAGTCGCCCTATTATATACACTATACATCCTCGGACAATTAATTTAAGAACGAAAAGCGGAGGCGACTGTCCAGCGGCGACAAGCAATTGACAAGATCCGCAAGAGGGAGCTCTTTACCCTCTGAAGGAGCTTGGCAATTGACCTCGAGCCGCTAGGAGCCGCAGCTAGACAAGAAAAGCGGAGGCGACTGTCCAGCGGCGACAAGCAATTGACAAGATCCGCAAGAGGGAGCTCTTCACCCTCTGAAGGAGCTTGGCAATTGACCTCGAGCCGCTAGGAGTCAGTCGCTGTCCACCAACAACTAGGTCAGATTGTTGCAGGATATTGGAGATATGAAGAGGGAAATGATACTATATATCATATTATTAATAATATGTTTTTTAGGAAGAGGAACCTGATGTTGGATTATGAAAGAAAAGTGAAAGAATTCATTGAACGCCATCAAATAATTAAACAAGGGGACAGGATTGTCGTAGGCGTTTCGGGGGGACCTGATTCTTTATCCCTTCTCCATTATTTAGCGAAAAGACAGGAGCGATATCAAATTCGTGTATACGCTGCTCATCTTGATCATATGTTTCGTGGGCAACAATCCTATGAAGAATTACAATTTGTAAGAAATTTTTGCGAGGATTTGCATATACCTTATGTATGCGACCGGATAGATGTATCCTCTTATATGGAGGAAAGTGGGACAGGTTTGCAAGAAGGAGCTAGAAAGGTGAGATATCAATTTTTAAAAGAGGTAATGAATCACTTTTCTGCCAATAAATTAGCGCTTGGTCACCATGGTGACGATCAGGTTGAGACCATTCTTATGCGACTTACCAGGGGGAGTAGCGGAAAGGGAAGATCTGGAATCCCTTATAGACGGAATTTCCATCAAGGAGAAATCATTCGTCCATTATTATCTTTAACAAAGGAAATGATTGAAGAGTATTGTGCTCATTTCAACTTGGATCCAAGGAGAGACCCAAGTAACTCGAAAGGAGATTATACTCGGAACCGGTTTAGATTAAAAGTCCTTCCATTTTTAAAAGGTGAAAATGGTAAAGTTCATGAACATTTTCAACGATTTAGTGAGGAAATTTTAGAAGATGAGATGTTTTTGCAGGAATTAACACGACAAAAAATGAATAATGTATGGGAAAAGAATGAAGAATCAATTCAACTGCAGGTAGAAGCTTTTCAAGCAATGCCTTTGCCTTTACAAAGAAGGGGGATTCAACTAATATTAAACTATCTGTATAAGGGCAATCCCTTGTACACATCCATACATATTCAGCAAATTTTGAAATTCATAATGAGTGATCATCCATCTGGTCATTTAGATTTACCAGATGGCTTAAAGGTAGTGAAAAGCTACCAGACCTGTCAATTTACATTTGAGACTCATGAATCACAACGATATGAATACACCCTTCATCTAGGTGAACAGGTTACACTTCCGAATGGAGATCTTTTCTCTTTGCAAATAAGCACTAACTTTGTTGACACACATCATGCTGAAATATTCCTAATTGATGAGAAAAAAGTAGACTTACCGCTTATTATTCGCACAAGGAAGCAAGGAGATCGAATCCAATTAAAAGGATCCTCCCATTCGAAAAAAATAAAAAAATTATTCATCGATTTGAAGATTCCTTTAAATTTACGGAATGAGTGGCCGATTATAACAGATAATAAAGGAAAAGTATTATGGGTTCCAAATATCAAAAAATCTAATGACGAACGTACATGGGAAGATCCTCATGGAATGATATTAGTTTATAAAAAGCAATCTTCTTCTAGGGGGCAAACAAATTGTTAAACCAAGACATCGAAAGGGTATTATTTACAGAGGAACAAATTCAAGAAAAAATTCGTGAAATGGCTTCGTCCTTAACGAAGGAATATCAAGGTCGCTTCCCGCTTGCTATTGGAGTATTAAAAGGTGCAATGCCTTTTATGGCGGATTTACTGAAGCGAGTCGATACATATCTTGAAATGGATTTTATGGATGTTTCAAGCTATGGTTCAAAAACTACCTCTTCTGGAGAAGTAAAGATCGTTAAAGATTTAGATACATCTGTTGAAGGAAGAGATATTTTGATTGTAGAGGATATCATTGATAGCGGATTAACTTTAAGCTATTTAGTGGATCTGATGCATTATCGAAAAGCTAATTCCATTAAAATTATCACATTATTAGATAAGCCATCGGGAAGAAAAGCTGATTTGAAACCAGACTACGTTGGCTTTATCTGCCCGCATGAATTTGTCGTTGGGTATGGTTTAGATTACGCTGAAAAATATCGGAATTTACCGTATATCGGTGTACTAAAACCAGAAATTTACACGGGTAATGGAAGTAAATAACTAAAAAGGACTGCTGTTATGAAAGTTGTGTTGAAAACCAGCCCAAATGGTTGTAATTCCAAGTTTTTCTATGATACTATTGAATATAGTTTTTTTACCGTGGGAGGAGGTAAGGAATGAATCGGATTTTTCGCTACACCATATTTTACTTGCTAGTTTTTCTAGTTATCATTGGTGTTGTTAGTTATTTCAATAATAACAACGAACCAACGGATAATCTTACTTATAATCAGTTTGTTACCCATTTAGAGAAAGATGAAGTAAAAACGTTTTCCATGCAGCCAGAAAGAGGAGTATATGAAGTTAGGGGCCAATTAAAAGGAGCGGAAGAGGGGAAATACTTTCGGACTTATGTAATGAATAGTGATCCCCTATTAGCTCGAATTGATGAGGCTGCTAAAACTTCAAAAGTTGAGGTACTTCCTGCAAAAGAAACAAGTGGTTGGGTTTCTTTCTTTACAACCATTATCCCGTTTCTCATTATTTTCATCCTTTTCTTCTTCTTGTTGAATCAGGCACAAGGTGGCGGTAGCCGTGTCATGAATTTCGGCAAAAGTAAAGCGAGACTTTACAATGATGAAAAGAAAAAGGTTCGCTTTAAAGATGTTGCAGGGGCTGATGAAGAGAAACAGGAATTAGTTGAAGTCGTTGAATTTTTAAAGGATCCGCGAAAATTCTCTGAACTTGGTGCACGGATTCCAAAAGGGGTTTTATTAGTTGGGCCTCCAGGTACAGGGAAAACTTTACTTGCACGAGCTGTTGCAGGCGAAGCGGGTGTTCCATTCTTCTCCATTAGTGGTTCTGACTTCGTTGAAATGTTTGTCGGTGTCGGTGCATCACGTGTTCGTGATCTATTTGAGAACGCGAAGAAAAATGCCCCATGTATTATTTTTATTGACGAAATTGATGCGGTAGGTCGTCAACGTGGAGCAGGCCTAGGTGGAGGACATGATGAACGTGAACAAACATTGAACCAATTGCTAGTCGAAATGGATGGTTTTAGTTCGAATGAAGGGATTATTATTGTGGCTGCGACGAACCGTCCTGATATCTTGGATCCTGCTTTATTACGTCCTGGTCGTTTTGACCGTCAAATCACAGTGGATCGTCCTGATGTGAATGGTCGTGAAGCGGTGTTAAGAGTTCACGCTCGTAATAAACCGTTAGATGGATCTGTTGATTTGAAAGCTATTGCCATGAGGACTCCAGGCTTCTCAGGAGCTGATTTAGAAAACTTACTCAATGAGGCAGCTTTAGTAGCAGCTCGTCAAAATAAAAAATCGATTGATATGCGTGATATCGATGAAGCAACTGACAGGGTCATTGCAGGTCCTGCTAAGAAAAGCCGCGTCATCTCAGAAAAGGAAAGAAAAATTGTTGCTTTTCATGAAGCGGGACATACTATTATCGGGATCGTACTTGATGAGGCCGAAATGGTGCATAAGGTTACGATCGTCCCTCGTGGTCAAGCAGGCGGATATGCTGTTATGCTTCCGAAAGAAGATCGTTATTTCATGACCAAACCAGAATTGCTTGATAAGATTACCGGTTTATTAGGTGGTCGTGTGGCAGAGGAGATTATCTTCGGAGAAGTTTCCACTGGAGCACATAATGACTTCCAAAGAGCAACTGGAATTGCGCGTAGAATGGTGACAGAATTTGGAATGAGTGATAAATTAGGTCCACTTCAATTCGGTCAATCACAAGGTGGTCAAGTGTTCCTTGGTCGTGATTTAAATAATGAACAGAACTATTCTGATGCGATTGCATACGAAATTGATCTTGAAATCCAACGATTCATTAAAGATTGCTACGAACGTGCGAAAGATATTTTAACAAAACATCGTGATAAGCTTGAGCTTGTAGCAACTACTTTATTAGATGTTGAAACTCTAGATGCACAACAAATTAAGCACTTAATTGACCATGGCAAATTACCGGAACGTAAATACGCTACAGATGAAAAGGCGCCAACGTCAAAAACTGAATCAGTTGACAACCTTCGAGTAAATTTTCAAAAGAAAGAAGAACATTTAACACCAACTGATGAATCAACACCAAATGAAGTGAATCAACAAAACAAAGACGAAGATCTTAATAAATAAAAATCTTCAAAAGGAAAAAGCTGTTCCAAGTCCAATGGGACAGCTTTTTCCTCGTCTTAAAAACAAATCCTTATACTATAACAACCCCGAATGAAGTTTCACATTATGAGACAAAGTAAAAACAAATTCACTTGCAAAGATCATATATGTTATGATGTTTTGTAAGAAAAGCGGAGGCGACTGCCCAGCGGCGACAAGCAATTGACAAGATCCGTAAGAGGGAGTTCTTTACCCTCTGAAGGAGCTTGACAATTGACCTCGAGCCGCTAGGAGCCGCAGCTGGATCAAAGAAAAGCGGAGGCGACTGCCCAGCGGCGACAAGCAATTGACAAGATCCGTAAGAGGGAGCTCTTTCCCCTCTGAAGGAGCTTGCCAATTGACCTCGAGCCGCTAGGAGCCGTAGCTGGATCAAAGAAAAGCGGAGGCGACTGTGCAGAAATCATGGGGTAGCAATAGCTCATCATTTCGATTCAGTGCGTTTTGAAAAAGTCTTAATAAAAAGTGGTGAGTACATTGATCTTTGTGTTAGATGTAGGGAATACGAATACTGTTTTAGGGGTATATGACGGTGAAAAATTGAAATTCCATTGGCGAATTGAGACGAGTAGACATAAGACAGAAGATGAGTTTGGCATGTTAATTAAAGACCTTTTTCAACATGTTGATCTTTCTTTAAGTGAAATTAACGGTATCATTATATCTTCAGTCGTTCCACCCATTATGTTTTCACTAGAGAGAATGTGTCATAAGTACTTTCATGTTAAACCGTTAATTGTTGGGCCAGGGATGAAAACGGGGTTAAATATAAAATACGAAAACCCGCGTGAAGTGGGGGCGGATCGAATTGTAAATGCGGTTGCAGGCATTCATGACTATGGTAGTCCGCTCATTATTGTTGATTTTGGTACAGCAACTACATATTGTTTTATTAATGAACATGGTCAATATATGGGGGGAGCTATTGCCCCGGGAATAAATATATCAACTGAAGCACTATATTCGAAAGCGGCCAAATTGCCTCGTATTGAAATTGCCCGTCCTGACCATATTATAGGGAAAAATACTGTTGCAGCGATGCAAGCAGGGATATTATATGGGTATGTAGGACAAGTTGATGGAATCGTAAAGCGTATGAAAGCATACAGTAAAATAGAACCAACCGTGATTGCGACGGGAGGACTAGCCCCGTTAATTTCCGAGGAAACCATTCATATCGATGTCGTAGATCCGTTTTTAACACTAAAGGGGTTAAAACTAATATACGAGCGCAACAAGGAGTAGGAAGGAGATTGAAATGGGCGATTATTTAATTAAAGCTTTAGCCTATGATGGGAAAGTTCGTGCCTATGCGGCGAATACAACGGATACCATCCATGAGGCACAGAAAAGACATTATACTTGGCCAACAGCTTCTGCTGCTTTAGGAAGAGCGATGACAGCAAGTGTTATGATGGGAGCCATGTTAAAAGGAGAGGACAAAATTACCGTAAAGATTGAAGGGGACGGTCCGATCGGGGTCATTCTTGTTGATAGTAATGCAAAAGGGGAAGTGCGTGGATATGTAACAAACCCACAGACCCATTTTGATTTAAACGAAAGTGGCAAATTAGATGTCCGTCGCGCTGTAGGGACGTCTGGTACATTAACAGTTGTCAAAGATATTGGACTTAAAGAGAATTTTTCGGGGCAAGTTCCACTTGTTTCAGGAGAGCTTGGTGAGGATTTTACTTATTACTTTGCTGTTTCTGAGCAAGTACCTTCATCTGTTGGTGTCGGGGTTCTTGTGAATCCAGACAACTCGGTTCTTGCTTCAGGGGGATTTATCATCCAGCTAATGCCTGGGACGGATGAAGAAACGATCGGGGCTATTGAAAAAAGACTGAAAGAAATTCCTCCGATTTCTAAGCTAATTCAGCAAGGTTTAACGCCAGAAGAGATTTTAGCTGAAATTTTAGGAAAAGAAAATGTGAAAATATTAGAAACAGTCCCCGTGTCGTTTAAGTGTAACTGTTCCAAAGAAAGGTTTTCAAAGGCAATCATCAGCTTTGGAAAACAAGAAATACAAGATATGATCGATGAAGATGGACAAGCAGAAGCTCAATGTCATTTTTGTAATGAAAAATATTTATTCACAAAAGATGAACTTGAAGAGTTGAAAAAAGAAGCCTAAAGGAACTCGGTGTAGAAAATATCCCCTATTTTAGGGAAGTCATACCATATAAAGTGAAACTTCATTCAGTGGGGGATGAAGCCCCACTGAATGTTAGTTGAACTTATCGGACCTTTAGAGGCCGTGATCCTCCACCTATTTTCTTTGTTTCCAAATCATTTTGAGGTGGTGGTTTACTGCCCGTTTAGGTGGGATAAATGAATCAGGATAGAATATGTTCTAATCAATATATACCTTTTCGTCTAATCACCAAGTAGGTGAAACGACTGCTTTTAGAAAACTGCAAGAACCTTCCCTGTGAGAATGTTTTTGCAGTTTTTTTATAAAAAGAACTCTGAAATAATTGACAACTAACGGGAAAATTGTTAAATTCATAATATACCAATAAAAATACTAGGATTTGGGGTGGTTGTATGGTACGTGTAGCTAATTCAATTGCAGAGTTAGTCGGGAATACGCCAATTGTAAAATTAAACAGAGTCGTCGAAGAGAATAGTGCAGATGTGTATTTGAAATTAGAATATATGAACCCAGGAAGCAGTGTTAAGGACCGAATCGCTTTGGCCATGATCGAAGCAGCTGAAAAAGATGGGTCATTAAAACCAGGTGGAACGATTATTGAACCTACATCTGGAAATACTGGTATTGGTTTAGCGATGATCGCGGCAGCTAAAGGATATAATGCTATTCTGGTCATGCCTGATACGATGAGTATAGAACGTCGTAATTTACTCCGAGCATATGGTGCTGAATTAGTCCTTACACCAGGGTCTGAAGGAATGAATGGTGCGATTCAAAAAGCTGAGGAGCTAGCGGAGGAAAACGGTTATTTTGTACCTCAGCAATTTGAAAATGAAGCGAACCCTGAAATACACAAACTTACAACAGGAAAAGAAATTGTAGAGCAAATGGGAGACCAACTAGATGGATTTATTTCAGGAATCGGTACTGGTGGAACGATTTCTGGAGCTGGGGAAATTTTAAAAGAAAAATATCCAAATATTAAAATCTATGCGGTTGAACCAGCTGGATCTCCTGTATTATCAGGTGGGAAACCAGGACCACATAAAATACAAGGAATTGGCGCTGGCTTTATCCCGAAAGTACTGAATACTGAACTATATGATGAAGTGATCAAAGTTGAAAATGATGATGCTTTTGAAACAGCACGTAAGGTAGCAAAAACGGAAGGAGTTCTTGGTGGAATTTCATCAGGTGCTGCCATTTGGGCTGCTTTAGAAGTGGCGAAAAAGCTTGGCAAAGGCAAAAAGGTATTGGCGATTATTCCAAGTAATGGAGAACGCTATTTAAGTACACCTTTATATAAATTTGATGAGGAATAATAGTTAAGTTAAATGGGTGAGCTAGTAACTAGGCTTACCTTTTTTTATTTTTTTAGGAAACTATAAACGTCGATAATCAAGGCGCTTTCGCTTTTGATCGTCTAGCGAATTTCTCCGTCTTCTCCCTACGATAAGTCAACATCAGCTCGTGAAGAACCTCGCTGTGTTTCCTATATCTCAGTCTAAACTTAAGAAATCCGTACGCCGATGGTCAAGGCGCTTTCGCTTTTGTTCTTTTGCAGTAGTGAGCCTTGTAATGGACAAGTTTTGTAGCCGAATGATGGTTTCAAAGAGGATATCGTGTAAAATAGTGTTAGGAAAGGTGATGGTTACATGAAGGTGTCCGCAGGGAAATATAAGTTAAATTTTAATGAGAAGACATATATAATGGGGATCTTAAATGTTACTCCTGATTCTTTTTCAGATGGGGGGATGTATAATCAATCTGTAAAAGCGATAGAGCACGCTGAGCTTATGGTGAAACAGGGAGCCGATATCATTGACATAGGTGGTGAATCGACAAGACCGGGTCATACTCCTTTATCTGCGGAAGAAGAAATGGAGAGAATCATTCCCGTTATAAGCGAGATTTCCAGAAAGGTTGATGCTCCTATCTCGGTTGATACATATAAAGCGAAGTCGGCACAGGCTGCGGTAGAAGCGGGGGCCCATATGATTAATGATATATGGGGGGCAAAATATGACCCGGAAATTGCAAGTGTAGCAGCCAAGAAGCAGGTACCCATTATTTTAATGCATAACCGGAATAATATGGATTACAAAAATTTTATAAGAGATGTTTTAATAGACATATACGACAGTATTAATATTGCGAAAAAAGCAGGTGTTCAAGATGAACAAATTATTTTGGACCCCGGCATTGGCTTTGCGAAAACGATGGAACAAAACATAGAAATGATGCAAAACCTAGATAAACTTGTTGCATTAGGGTTTCCTGTCTTATTAGGAACGTCACGCAAGAGAGTGATTGGTCATGTGCTGGATCTGCCAGTCGAGGAGCGCATGGAAGGTACTGGTGCTACATGCTGCTACGGGATTGAAAAGGGATGCCACATTATGCGTGTCCATGATGTAAAGGCGATTAGTAGAATGGCGAAGATGATGGATGCTCTCGTTGGAAAGGGTGGGACTATTGGATAAAATATTTTTAGAGGGACTTGATTTTTATGGGTATCATGGTGTTTTTCCTGAAGAAAATAAATTAGGTCAGCGTTTTCGAGTAGATCTCACCTTGCATGCCCCTCTTAAAAAGGCAGGAAAAAGCGATGATTTAAAAAACTCCGTTAATTATGCGGATGTTTATGAAATAGCCAAAACGATGGTGGAAAAAAAGCAATTTAAGTTAATTGAAGCAGTCGCTGAGCATATTTCTTCAGAAATCCTTGCTACATTTTCCTCGGTTGAAAGCTGTACAGTGAAAGTAACGAAACCCAATCCGCCTATAGCAGGATGCTATCAATCTGTAGCAGTGGAAATAACGAGAGGGAGATAGTGATGTCCAATATTGCTTATTTATCCCTCGGAACGAATCTAGGTGACCGTATACTTTATTTCAAAAAAGCGGTTGAAAGAATTTCTCAAGAGGAAAATATTTTAATAAAGGCAAGTTCATCGATTTATGAAACAGATCCAGTTGGTTTTGTTAATCAAGGGAAGTTTTTAAATATAGTATTAAAAATTGAAACAGATTTAACAGCGGGTGATCTCCTCGATGTATGCATGGAAATTGAAAAAGAATTAGGGAGAATTCGATATTTTAAATGGGGACCAAGAACAATTGACCTTGACATTTTAATGTACAACCAAGAAAATATTGAAACAGAACGTTTAATTATTCCACATCCTAGAATGCATGAAAGAGCCTTTGTTCTTATTCCACTTTTAGAAATCGATCCATTAGTGAAACACCCTACATTAGGGATCCCTTTAATTGAACAATTAGAAACTATTCAAGATAAAGAAGGAGTTAAACTATGGAGACAGATAAATGGGGTAGACGTATTCGAGCTTTTCGAAAGTTGAAAGGCTTCACACAAGAAAAATTAGCGAATGAACTAGGTATATCAGTATCTGTATTAGGGGAAATTGAACGGGGAAACCGGCTTCCGACAGAGGATTTTTTGCAAAGAATTGCTGATTGCTTAAAAATCCGAGTAGAGGAGCTTACACCCGAAGACGAATAAAGAAAGGGTAGGTGAAGTAATGCTTAAAATTGGAAACATTGAAATGAAGAACCCGGTTGTCCTTGCACCGATGGCTGGAGTGTGTAACTCAGCTTTTCGTCTAACTGTGAAGGAATTTGGAGCTGGACTCGTTTGTGCAGAAATGGTCAGCGATAAAGGGATTATTTTTAAAAATGAAAAGACAATGAACATGCTTTATATAGATGAACGCGAAAAGCCGCTAAGCCTCCAAATTTTTGGAGGAGAAAAGAAAACATTAGTGGAAGCAGCACAATTTGTCGATCAAAATACGAATGCAGATATTATCGATATTAATATGGGATGCCCGGTTCCGAAAATTACAAAATGTGATGCAGGAGCTAAATGGTTATTGGACCCTAATAAAATATATGAAATGGTGGCGGCGGTAGTCGATGCCGTTGACAAACCGGTTACAGTCAAAATGCGTATGGGTTGGGATGAGGATCATATTTACGCGATTGAAAATGCACGTGCGGTTGAGCGAGCTGGAGGCCAAGCTGTGTCTTTACATGGGCGTACTCGTGTTCAAATGTATGAAGGAAAGGCGAATTGGGATATTATCCGTCAAGTGAAACAAGCTGTTAACATTCCTGTAATTGGGAATGGGGATGTTAAAACGCCACAAGATGCTCTCAGAATGCTCGAGGAAACTGGTAGTGATGGTGTAATGATAGGAAGAGCGGCACTAGGAAATCCGTGGATGATTTATCGTACCGTGAAATTCCTTGAGACTGGAGAATTAATGGGAGAACCTTCAGTTAGGGAAAAAATTGATGTTTGCATTCTCCATTTAGATCGCCTTATTTCGTTGAAAAATGAGCGGATTGCAGTGAGAGAAATGCGGAAACATGCTGCTTGGTATTTAAAAGGAATCCGTGGCAATGCCAAAGCACGAAATATGATTAATGAGTGTGAAACGAGAGAACAACTAGTTGATCTTTTAAATAATCTTGTTGAAGAAGTGGAAAAAAGGGAAACGGAATCACAAGTAGGATAATGTTGATTACTACTGCCAGGAAGGAAGACAGAAGACTGGCAGTATTTTGTTTACATACGAAAAGATCATGAGTTTTAATAATCTTATTAGTTTAGAGATGTCTAGACAAGAAAGATTGTGTACAATAATAAAGGTATATAATTGACATAGTCCAAAGACCTGAAAAAATTATAGGAGTGAACAGAGTAATGAGTCATGAAGAATTAAATGACCAATTGATTGTAAGACGGGATAAACTACAAGCATTATTAGCTAATGGAATAGATCCGTTCGGAAAAAGATTTGAACGCACACATGGTGTTAAAGACATTACATCTGAATATGAAGGATTGACAAAAGAGGATCTAGAAGAGAAAGAAGTTAAAGTAACGATTGCAGGTCGTATTATGACGAAACGCGGCAAAGGAAAAGCTGGATTTGCTCATATTCAAGATCTAACTGGACAAATTCAAATCTATGTAAGAAAAGATGCTGTAGGCGAAGAACAATATGATCTTTTTAAAACAGCTGACTTAGGAGATATTGTCGGTGTTAGTGGTACCGTTTTTAAGACAAAAGTCGGGGAATTATCCGTTAAAGCAAAGGACTTCCAATTATTAACGAAGTCTCTTCGCCCTTTACCAGATAAATTTCATGGATTAAAAGATGTAGAGCAACGCTACCGTCAAAGATATTTAGATTTAATCATGAACCCAGAAAGTAAAAACACATTTATTTCTAGAAGTAAGATTATCCAAGCGATGAGACGATATTTAGATGACCATGGCTATATTGAAGTGGAAACACCAATGATGCACTCAATCGCAGGTGGTGCTTCAGCTCGGCCATTTATTACTCATCATAATGCTTTAGATATGACTCTTTATATGAGAATTGCTATTGAATTACATTTGAAGAGATTGATTGTTGGTGGGCTTGAAAAAGTTTATGAGATTGGTCGAGTATTTAGAAATGAAGGGGTTTCAACACGACATAACCCTGAATTTACGATGATTGAGCTTTATGAAGCATATGCTGATTATCGTGATATTATGAATTTAACCGAAAATTTAGTCGCACATATCGCAAAAGAAGTTCTTGGATCGACAACCATCCAATATGGTGAATATACGGTTGAATTAGAACCTAAGTGGAGACGTCTTCACATGGTCGATGCGATCAAAGAATATGCAGGTGTTGACCTTTGGAAGGAAATGTCGGATGAAGAAATTCGACAAATTGCTAAAGAACATCAAGTTGAAATTACAGAACATATGACGTATGGACATATCGTAAATGAATTTTTCGAACAAAAAGTAGAGGAAAAGCTTATTCAGCCAACATTTATTTACGGTCATCCAGTTGAAATATCACCATTAGCTAAGAAAAATGAAGAAGACCCTAGATTCACAGATCGATTTGAATTGTTTATTGTTGGCCGTGAACATGCGAATGCATTTACAGAATTAAATGATCCAATCGATCAACGTGAACGGTTTGAGGCGCAACTCCGTGAAAGGGAACAAGGAAATGACGAAGCACATATGATGGATGAAGATTTCATCGAAGCTTTGGAGTATGGAATGCCCCCAACTGGTGGTTTAGGTATTGGGGTAGACCGTCTTGTTATGTTGCTAACGAATTCACCTTCAATCCGCGATGTTTTATTATTCCCGTTAATGCGACATAAAGATTAATTTTTTCTTCATGATTACTTTTTGAATCCTACATTTCTTGAATGCATTTACAAGAAATGTAGGATTTTTTATTTGTTATATCTCAACTTTCGCAGAGTGAAATCGACAAATAACCCTTGATATAACTAGGAAGGCCAGAGATCCACTGCTTAAGTTGACTTTGAATTAAATTTTTG